>NZ_CALLUR010000163.1:0-3385 GCF_938010445.1 uncultured Thermus sp. | reverse complement strand
GGGCGGCAGTGCCGGCGACCTCTTCAAGGAGGCCAACCGCCTGGCGCAAGGGAGTAAGGATGTGTCCCCGCTCAACCAAGACCAAGTGTGCCTTGAAGGACAGGGCAACCTGACGCCCGGTCAGCTCACCGCCATCCAAAGCGGTACCTTCTACGTGGGAGCCCTGATCTCGGGGGATGCCACCAGCAGCCAAGAGGCCACCATCGGCTACCGGTTGGAGCTTTTCCGGATAAACCTCTCGGGCTCCGTCCGTCCCTAGGGGAAATGGGTAAGGGCTAAGCCGAACCCCCTTCAAGCCCCATGGGGGCCTTGGGAGGGGGGGACGAACTCCGTAAGGCCCAAGGCCCTTAACCTTTCCGGGTCCACGCCCCCCTCCCCCCACCCTGCAAGCCGCCAGTAGGCGCGCACCCCTTCCCGGAAGGCCTCGGGGTCCAGATGGGCCTCGAGGTTGCCCTTGCGAAAGGGCTGGAAGAAGCGCTCGGGCAGGCGGTCCTCCTCCGGCTTTAGGCCCTCCCGCAGGTTAAAGAGCCGGGTGAGCTGCAAGGTCCTCTCCCCCACCGCCAGCATCTCCCCTGGGGTAAGCCGCCAGCCCGTGGTGGCATAAAGGGCCTCCTGCCACTCTTCTGGGGTCCAGGGAACAAAGTCGCACATCACCAGGCTATTCACAAACCCCCGTTCCCGGGTCTTGGTCCAAAGCATGCGGATCTTGGCCTCGGAGAGGTCTTCCAGGGGAAGGGGCGCGAAATCTTCCCCGTAAAAGCGAAGCTCCTTTAGGGCCTTCCCTTCCTTAGCGAAGGCGGTGTCGTGCAGGTTGTGGTTATGGTCGGCCCCCGTGGGGCTCACCGCATACCCCACGCCCAGGGCCCGCTTGTACCGGGGGTCGTGCATGGGCACCTCCTGGCCCTTCACCTGCATGGCCAGCTCGGGATGGCCGATGGCCTCCGCCAGGCGCCTCGAGCCCAGGGCCAAAAGCTCCCCAAGCCGCCCCTCCTTGCGGGCCAGCTTCTCTATGGCGGCGATCAAGGCATCCCCGTTGCCGAAGCGTAGCCCCAGGCCCTCGTCGTCCAGATACCCCTTCTCCACCGCCTCCATGGCACAGGCGATGGTGACGCCCACCCCGATCACGTCCAGGCCATACTGGTTGCAAAGGGTGTTGGCCTTGGTGACCGCATAGGGGTCCGTCACCCCACAGGTGGAGCCCAAGGCCCCAAGCCCTTCGTACTCCGGCCCCCCGTACTCCGGGCGCACATCGTACTTGCCCGTGCCCTCAATCCTCACCACCTGCTTGCAACGGATGGCGCAGGCGTAGCAGGTATCCCGGCCTATGCGGATGCCGAGGGCGTCCAGGCTGGTGCCATCCAGGGCCTCCGCCCCTTCCAGGTAGCCATCCAGGAAGTTATGGCTGGGAAGAACCCCCCTTAGGTTAAAGGGCTTCACCGTGCCCACGGTACCCATGGTGACCAGACCCGCCGCCCTTTCCATGCGCTCACCCGCCATGCGCCGGGCCAAGGCGGTAAGGAGGGCGGGGTCGTGGTAGGAAGGCCGGGTATCCTTCCTGGCCCGGGCGGAAACCGCCTTGAGGCGTTTAGCCCCCATCACCGCCCCCAGGCCCCCCCGCCCGGCAAAGTGGGCCAGGTCGTGGATGATGTTGGCGGTGAGCACCCGGTTTTCCCCGGCGATCCCGATCTGGGCGATGCGGGTGCCCGGTCCGTGGGCTTCCTTGAGGAGGGCCTCCACCTCCAGGGGATCCTTGCCCCAAAGGTGGGAGGCGGGCTGGAGGCTCACCTCACCCCCTTCCACATGCACGTACACGGGCTCTTCCGCCTGGCCCAGGACCACCAAGGCGTCCAGGCCAGCGTTTTTCATCTCGGCGCCGAAGAACCCCCCAGCCTCCGCATCCCCATACCCTCCCGTGAGGGGGCTTTTGGCGGCCACGGTGTTGCGGCCCGAGCCGGAGATGGGGGTGCCGGTGAGGATACCGGGGGCGAAGATCAAGGCGTTTTCCGGGCCCAAGGGGTCCGCCCCTGGGGGCACGTGCTTTAGGAGGAGGTAGGCGGCAAGGGCCCTGCCCCCCAGGAACCGTTGCCAGAAGGCCTCGCCGTAGCGCTCATACCCGATCCGCCCCGTGGAGAGGTCCACGAAGGCCACGCGGTCGTGGTAGCCCTTAGGCATAGCCAAAGTTTACCCCCTGAGGCCCGAGGCCTCAGGGGGAAGGGAATCCTTAGCGGGTCTTTCCCGCCAAGAGGTCTTCGGCCAGCTTCTGGGCCTTGTCCAGGGCCACCTTGGGATCCACCTTGTTGAGGATGGCCTCCTTGATGGCCTGGCCTAGGATGTCAAAGCGGATCTGCTCCCACTCGGCCAAAGCCGGCTCAAACTTGGCGTAGCGGCTTTGGCGCACGATGGTACCAAAATCAGGGTTATCGGCCACATAGCTCTGGTACACCGGTTCCTTCAAGGCCGCCTCGGTCACCGGCACGTACCCGGTGGCGGTGGCGAACACCGCCTGGGCCTTGGGGGAGAGGACAAACTGCAGGAAGTCCTTGGCCACCGCCTGCTCCTCCTTACCCGCCTGGCGGAAGACCACCAGATTGGTACCCTGGACCAAGCCGAAGCCCGGCTGGCTGGGGGTGCGGCCGGGCAAGGTGGCCACCCCCAGGTCAAACTTGGCCCCTTGACGGTAGTAGGTGTAGCCGGCAGAGGTATCCACGCTGAAGGCGTAAGGACCCGATCCCAGGTTCTGGTTGATGTACCCCGAGGTGATAGGCTTGGCCCACCCCTCCTTTACCCCGTTTTGCAGAAGGGTAAGGGCTTCCACCGCCTCCTTGGAGTTCAGGACCAGCTTGCCGTTTTTCAGGTAGCTTCCCCCAAGGTTGAAGAAGAAGTAGGCGAAGGTGGAGGCATCGGGCTGGAACCAGTACACAGGCCCCCCTTCCGCCTGGGAAAGCTTTTTGCTCAAGGCCACGAACTCCTCGAGGGTCGCCGGCACCTTGGCCCCGTGCTTCTTGAGAAGGTCCTTGTTGTGGTAGAGGACCTGGATGCTCTTGTTGAAGGGCACCCCATAGACCACCCCCCCGAAGCGCACGGCGTTCAGGAAGGGTAGGTTGACGCCCTGGAGCCTCACCCCCAAGGACTCAATGGGCAAAAGGGCCTTGGCCTCGAGGTACAAGGCGATGTTGTTCTCGTAGGCCTGGGCCATGGCCGGCACCTTCCCCGCGGCGAAGGCCGCCTTGATCTTGGTGGAAAGGTCCCGGTACCCCCCTTGGGGCACGGGGCGCACGCACCGGCCCTGCTGGGTCCTGTTGAACTCCACCACCAGGTTCTCCAAGGCGGCCTTGGGGGCTCCGCCGGTGAAGCCATGCCACAGCTCCGCCACCACCTTGGCCTT
>NZ_CALLUR010000162.1:0-10879 GCF_938010445.1 uncultured Thermus sp. | reverse complement strand
AGGTGCCCTAACCCGCCTTTTCCTCCACCCCTTGCGCCTGGGTGAGGTGGCCTTGGCGGGGCTCGCCCTCCTTCTCCTGGGCCTGGCCCTTCTGCGCCGGGGCAATGACGCCCCCTTGGTCCCCGAGCTGGAGCTCAAGCTGAGAAGCCTCCTCCAGGACCTCATGGTGCGCCCCCGCTTCAAGGAGGTCTTCGGCCACGCCCTTTTTCCCGTAGCCCTCCTCCTCCCCTGGCCCAGGTGGGTGCAAAACGGCCTCCTCTTCCTCGCCGCCCTGGGGGTGGCCTCTATCCTGAACACCTTCAGCCACTTCCACACCCCCCTTCCCATTTCCTTTTTCCGGGTGGTGAACGGTGCCCTCTTGGGCCTCCTCCTAGGGCTTCTCGGGGTTATGCTGGTAAGGAGGCTTCGGGCATGGTGGTTGGGGTAGCGGGGTACTACGGGTTCAAGAACGCGGGGGACGAGGCCATCCTCGAGGCCATCGCCCGGGAGCTTAAGGCCCGGGGGCACCAGGTCTTGGCCCTTTCCGGCGACCCCAAACAGACCGCCAAGGAGCACGGCATCCGGGCCGCCCACAGGCTCAATCCCCTAGCCCTCCTCCAGGCGAACCTCTGGCTTTTGGGCGGGGGCGGGCTTTTGCAGGACGCCACCAGCTCGCTAAGCCTTCTTTACTACCTGTCCGTGCTCCGGGCCGCGCGTTTTTTCCGCAAGAAGGTGGTGGTCTTCAACCAGTCCCTAGGCCCCCTCTCCCCTTGGGGAGAAAGGCAGGTGGCGCGGGCCCTAAGAGGAGTACCCCTGATCCTTCGGGACCAGGATTCCTGGGAATACGCGAAGCGCCTGGGCCTATCCCCCACCCTGGGTGCCGACCCCGCCCTTCTCCTTACCCCACCCCCTGTAAAGCGGGAGGAGGACCTGGTCCTGGTCATCCCTAGGGCCGGGGTGGGGGAAGAAGCCCTAAGAAACCTCTACATCACCGCCAACCACCTATTCCACGAGGGGAAAAGGGTCTTGGTCCTACTTCTCCAACCCGGCTACGACGACGAGGTGGCCAAGGTGTTCTATCTCCACCGTATTGAGGCCACTTCGGACCCCAGGCGGGTCCTTTACCTGGCCGCTCAGGCGGGGTACGTGATCTCCATGCGCCTGCATGGCCTTATCCTGGCGGCAGCCGCGGGCACCCCCTTTGCTGCCCTTTCCTACGACCCCAAGGTGGCCGCCTTCGCCAAGGAAACCGGGGCCTACTACCAGGAGCTTCCGGGTGACCCCATCAAGCTTTCCAAGGCCGCCATGTATGGCCGCTACCCCGACTGGGACAAGGTGGCCGCCCTAAAGGAGAGGGCTCGGCAAAGCTTTGATCTGGCCTTGGGCGAGGCCAGCCCCGTCAAAAAACCCCACGGACACGGCTGAGCCGGCCCTTCAATCCCTCGGCGAAGGCCTGGAGGTCGGAAAGCGCCTCCTCCACCCCCTGTCTGAGCAGGAACTCCCCTGGGGAGAGGCGCTTGAGCAGGAGAAAGGGCGGCTGGGAAAGTACCTCCACCCCCTGGCGCACCACCTCGGGGATAAGGCCCTCCTCCAGGGCCTCCGCCTCCAAGTCCGCCAGCAAAAACACCTCCCCCATGGACTTTCGGGAGAGCAAAAGTAGGAAGGCGGCGAAGGCTCCGCGCTCGGAAAGCTCCGCCACCAGCCGGTCCTCCAGGGACTCCACCGCCTCGAGGTCCACAACCCCTTCCCGCAACAGATCCTCCAGGTCCAAGGGGGAAAGGGGGAAGCGGGCCTTGAGACGCACCAGGCGGCTCACCGCCTCCGGGGAAAGGTACCCTACCCCTTCCGGCACCCCCTCCTTTTGCGACTCCGGCGCCAAAATGGCCACGTAAGCCCCTTGCTGCCGGAAGGTTTTCAGCAGGGCCGGCTCCCCCTCCCCTGGACGCAGCAGAACCAACTGCACCTGGCGGCGCCCCAAAGGGGCTTTGTACACCCAGGGCGGGCCTCCTTCCAAGAGGAAGCCCAGCCGCCTCAACTCCTCGGTAACCCCCGGAGGCTCCCAGGCCCTTTGCGGCTCGTTGGGGAAAAGAACCTCTCTGGGATAGGGAGTAACCCGCACCCGCCGCTTCTCCGGCTTGGGATCCCCCATCTCCTTGGGGTCCTTCCCGGAGTTGACCGGCCTGGCTTCCCGCTTCTCGGGTGGGGCCGCTTCCCTGGACTCCGCCTGTCCGAGCCGGGGCAGGCCCCTGGGAGTGGCCTTAAGTTCCACCTCCTCGCCGCGGAAGTGGAGGAGGATGGTTTCGTTCACCGCAAGGCGGCGTTTCTGATAGTAGGGCAAAAGCCCCCGCACCACCCCCTGTTTCCAATCCACCTCCCCCTCGTACACCTCCCCATCCTCGTCCACGAAGCGCACCCGCTCCTTGCCGAGGAGATGCTGACGGAGGGAAACGGTCAAGGCCATGGTGCCCGTTTGAATACAGGTGCTGGTCAGCACATACCGTGCGGTCATATCACCTCCCGAGGTCCATCAAGGGACGGGGAATCCCTGCAGTGAGCATATAGTACACCTCATAGGCCACGGCGAGGGTGCGCTCCACATCCCCCAGGGCCCGGTGGGCTTCCCTAGGAGGAAGCTCCAAGACTTGGGAAAGAGCGTCCAGGCCGTAGCGCTTGAGGCCGGGCATGGCCCTTTTGGCCAGGCGGATGGTGTCCACCACCGGGTTCTCCAGGGCGTAGCCCATGCCCTCCAAAGCGGGCCGCAAGAAGCCCAGGTCAAAGCTGGCGTTCTGGATCACCAAGGTGGCCCCTTGCAAAAGGGGGTAGGCCTGCTGCAACACCTCCTGGAGGGAAGGGGCCTCCTCCAGCTCCCAGGCGCGAATCCCGGTAAGCCTCTCAATGAAGGGGCTGGGAGGGCGGCTTGGGCGTACCAGGCTCTGAAAGCTCCTCCGCTCCCCCCGCTCCAGCCGCACCAGGCCCAGCTCGATCACCTCGTTGAGGCCAGGGGCAAGCCCCGTGGTCTCCAGGTCCAAGACCACCACCGCCTCCCCAGGATGGGGAAAAGGGTAATGCCATTCCCAAAGCCCCACCTCCTCCCCCAAGAGGAAACGCCCGTCCAAAAGGGGCCGCACCACCGGCTCCACCGGACCCCTGAGGCCCAGGGCCTCCCCCAGGACGGGAAGGGGCAAGGGCCTGCCCTCGGCCCGAAGCCGTCGCGCTAGGCGGGTAGCCAGGCGGTGGCGGAAAAAGGCATCCACTAGAAAGCCTCGCCTAAAGGAGTACGAAGGAAAGCCCGGTCCGTAGCCTTTTCAAAAGCCAGGGCCACCTGCAGGAGGAGCTCATCCCTACCCCAGGGGGCGAAAAGCTGGAGGCCCACGGGAAGGCCATCCTCAAAACCCGCGGGGAAGGATAAGGCGGGAAGGCCCGCCAGGTTAGCCCCCACGGTGTAGAGGTCCTCCCGGTACATGGCCAGGGGATCGGGCCTTCCCCCCAAGGGAAAGGCAGGGTGGGGGGTGGTGGGAAGAAGGAGGAGGTCCACTTCTTGGAAAAGGGCCTGGGCCTCCGCCTTAAGCCGCCTGCGGAAGGCCTGGGCCCGGCCGTAATAGGCCTCGTAGTAGCCACTGGAGAGCACGAAGGTGCCCACCAGGATGCGGCGTTTGACCTCGAGGCCAAACCGGGCCCGGGTTTCCTCCACCACCCGCCAAAGCTCCTCCCCTTCCGCCCGGAAACCGTAAAGGGTCCCGTCGTAGCGGGCCAGGTTGGAGCTGGCCTCTGCGGGAGCCAGGATGTAGTAGGCGTTGAGGGCCAGGGGCAGGGAAGGCCAGGAAACCTCCTTTACGGAAAACCCCAGACCCCGGAAAACCGCCATGGCCTCCTGCAAAGCCCCCTCCACCCCGGGGCTGTTCCCGGAAAGCCCCTCCCGCACCACCCCAAGCCGCAGGGAGGGCAGGGGCGCTTCCAGAGCCTCCTGGAACCTGGGCCTGAGGTCCAGGCTGGTGGCGTCCAAAGGATCGGGGCCGGAGATGGCGTCCATGAGGAGGGCCAGGTCCTGCACCGAGCGGGCCATGGGACCGATCTGGTCCAGGCTGGAGGCGTAGGCGATGAGGCCATAGCGGCTTACCCGGCCGTAGGTGGGTTTCAGGCCGTAAATCCCACAGAAGGCCGCGGGCTGACGCACGCTTCCCCCCGTGTCCGAGCCCAGGGCCAAAGGGGCCAGATCCGCCGCCACCGCCACCGCACTTCCCCCACTGGACCCACCGGGCACCCGGGTAGGGTCAAAGGGGTTCCGGGTGGGGAAAAAGGCCGAGTACTCCGTGGAGGAACCCATTCCGAACTCGTCCAGGTTGGTCTTGCCTATGACCAGTGCGCCAAGGGCCTTTAGCCGGGCCACCGCCGTGGCCTCATAAGGGGGTAGAAAACCCTCCAAAAGCCGGCTTCCCGCGGTGGTTCGCATCCCCCTGGTAACGATGTTGTCCTTCACGGCCACGGGAAGGCCGGCAAGGGGAAGACGGGGGTCCAGGGCACGGGCCTCCTCCAGTACCCCCTCGTTTACGGTAAGGAACGCTCTCAGTCCTGGATCCAAGGAGCGGATCCGCTCCAGGTAGACCTGGGCCACCTCCAGGGGGGATACCTCCCCTTGCGCCACCTTAGCGCGGATCTCGTGGGCCAACATGCCCCTACTATAGCCGGAAGTGAAGGTTAAGCCAGTCGCGAAAACCTAGGTAGGCCTCCTCCCCACCCCTCGGCAAGTAGGTGACGTCGCCGGGCTCGCGCCGGAACCAGGTGTACTGCCGCCTGGCGTAGGCCTTCACCGCCTGGATATCCCGGGCCAGGGCTTCCTCCAGGCCGTACTCCCCCCTCAGGTACCCCACCACCTCCTTGTAGCCAATGGCCTGGAGGGCGGTGGGCATGGTGGGGTACCGCTGCAAAAGGGCCTTTACCTCCTCCACCAAGCCCCGGGCGAACTGGCGCTTGGCCCTTTCCTCCAGCTTGGGGAAAAGCCAACCGCGCTCGGGCCAGAGAACCAGCTTCCTGTAGGCAAACCGGGGCGGGCGAGGGGGAAAGCGGGCGGGGGGGATTCCCGTGCGCCTCACCACCTCCAAGGCCCGCACCAGCCGCCTGGGGTTTTTATCCACCCGCAGGGCATCCTCCGGGCTCATCCGGTAAAGCTCGGCCGCCAAGGCCTCCAGACCCCTTTCCTCCAGCTCTCGCCAAAGGGCTTCCTGCACCTGGGGATCGGGTGGCGGCAGGGTGGGAAGCCCCTGGGAAAGGGCCCGGATGTAGTACCCCGTCCCCCCCACCACCAAAGGGATGCCTCCCCGGGCCAGGATATCGGCGATGGCCGTTTCCGCCAGCTCCACCCAGCGCACCACACTCAGGGCCTCCGAGGGATCCAGGATGTCCACCAGGTGGTGGGGCACCTTCCCCCTCTCCTCCAGGGTGGGCTTGTCCGTGCCGATGTCCAGACCCCGATAGACCATGGTGGCGTCGGCGGAAACCACCTCGAGGGGAAGCTCCTCCCCAAGCCTCAAGGCCAAGAGGGTCTTACCGCTTCCCGTAGGCCCCGCCAGAACCGGTATCGCCTGCACATCCCTTATGCTAAGGGCATGCTGGAACGCCTAGACCGCCTGGAAACCCTGCGCAAGCTAAAGGAACTGCAGGAGCGCATCGCCGAGCTGGCCTACCGGCTTACCGGGGAAGAGGCCGCCACCTGGGTCCCCCGGGTGGACCTCCTGGAGGAAGAGGACCACTACGTTCTCCTCGTGGACCTTCCCGGCGTGCGTCCCGAAGACCTAGAGCTTCTGGAGGAGGGAAGCCGCATCACCCTGGCGGGCATCCGCCACCCCTCGCCTGGGGTTTACCTCCTGGAGGAAAGGCCCATGGGCACCTTCCGCCGTACCCTGGACCTCCCCGGCCCCATAGAGGAAGGCACCGCCCAAGCCAGCCTGCGCCAGGGGGTTCTGGAGGTTCGCTTCAAAAAGCGCCAGGGGGCCAGCCTGCCCCTCTCTCAGTAGTCCACTTGGTGGCAGGCCCGGCACCGGGGCTCGTAGTGCTCCTTGGCCCCCACCAGGATGATGGGGTCCGTGTACCGGGCCGGTTTGCCGTCCACCAAGCGCTGCGTACGGGTGGCCGGGGCTCCGCACTGGGCGCAGATGGCGGTGAGCTTCTCCACGAACTCCGCCCGGGCCAGAAGCTCCGGCATGAGGCCAAAGGGTTCCCCACGGAAGTCCAGGTCCAGCCCCGCCAGGATCACCCGCACCCCCTGCCGGGCCAGTCCCTCCGCCAAGGGCAAAAGGCCGGCATCCAGAAACTGCACCTCGTCCACGGCCACCACCTGGGGCCAGGGGGATAGGTACGCCTCTATTTCCCTGGCCTCGCCCACGGGGATGGCCTCCACCCGCTGGCCGTCGTGGCTCACCACTTGGCTTTCGTGGTAGCGGGTATCCAGCCTGGGCTTGAACACCAAAACCCGCTGCCGGGCGATAAGGGCCCGCTTAACCCGGCGGATGAGCTCCTCGCTCTTGCCGGAGAACATGGGCCCGGCTATGACCTCAATCCAACCTTGGCGATGCAATACCGGAGGCATCCCCCGGATTTTAACCGGGGATAGGGTAACCCCAGGCCAGGCCCCTGAACCTCAGGTCAAGGTGTCCACCAGCACCGGCAAAAGGCCACCTTGGCCCCGGCCCCAGGAGGCAGGCAGCTGCCCGAGGGCGAAGACCGCCTGCTCCCAGGGGCCATTAGGACCCCTGGGGCCAGCTTCCCCTGGAGGTGCGCCAGGGAGGACCCAGCAAGGAAACCCTCCTTCTAGGAAGAGGAAACGAGGCCCCGAAGGGCCTCGTCTTTCCCCAACGCCAGCGTAGCCTCAGCGCCCCTTGCGGTAGGAATCCCCGTAACGGCGCTGGAAACGCTCCACGCGGCCTTCCGTGTCCACAAAGCGTTGCTGCCCCGTGAAGAAGGGGTGGCAGTGGCTGCAAACCTCCACGTGGATCTCGGGCCGGGTGGAGTAGGTGTGGATCACGTTGCCGCAGCCGCAGATGATGCGGGCGGGAACCAGCTTGGGGTGGATGCCTTCCTTCACGTTTCGCCTCCTTTCGCACGGTCTTGGCCGTGCGCAAAACCGCCTTCTAGTTTAACCCTTGCCCTGGCTTGCCGCAAGCCTACGGCGGGGGCAGACGCCGCCACCTGGGGCCGAAGAGTCTTCGGCGGAGGCGCTCCCAGGCCACCCAAGCCGCCCCGAGGCCTACGGCCAGGGCCATAAGAAGCCAGATCACCCCCAAAACCCCAAGCCCCACCAAGGCCAGGAGAAGGAGCACCAAGGGCCAATACCAAGGAACCCCCACCCCTTCACTTTACCCTAAAAACGGGCTAGAATGGAGGATGCCCCAGGACAGGGGGGCGGTCGCGCCCGGGAGCCGAACCTCCCGGGTGAGGAAAGTCCGGGCACCATAGGGCAGGGTGCCAGCTAACGGCTGGGCGGGGTAACCCGACGGAAAGTGCCACAGAGAAAAGACCGCCAGCGGCCAGGCTAGGCCTGGTGCGGGCAAGGGTGAAACGGTGGGGTAAGAGCCCACCGCGCCTCCTGGCAACAGGGGCGGCACGGCAAACCCCACCCGGTGCAAGGCCCAGTAGAGGGGAAGGGCTTGCCCGGCCCGCCAAAACCCCTGGGATGGGCTGCTTGAGGCCGGCGGCGACGCCGGTCCCAGATGTCATCCGTCATGCTTTCAGGACAGTATCAGTCACGCTATTAGGTCAATGGACTGAGTATCGTCATGGTTTTAGGACAGCAAGTTGAGCCGTTATGCAAGCAAAGGTTGCTTAAGCCACGCTCATAGGTTGCTTAAGCCACGCTAATCCTCCACACCTCCACCCTCCCGTCCTCCACTCCACCACCCACCGCTTGGGCAGGGGCTTGAACCCACCCTCCCGCGGGATCTCCGGCACCTCCTCCTCCTCCCGCACCCAGACCCCCCGCACCCCCGCATAAGCCCAGGCCACCCCCTGTGGGAGCGCCTGGGCCGGATGCTAGGACGAGAAGAGAAATCTGACTAGATGGGAACGTACGCAACGTATGCTGGTTGACTGAACGATGGGTTTGTCCGCATCCAAACAGATCCAACGCCCAGATACCCCCTACCGGCCAGCCGCGTTCCGTAGGGGCGCACGCTTATTGTGGCGTTTGAGGTGAGCGGGATCAGCGCTAGGGCCCGCAGGATGGGGGGCACCGTGAGGTTTGAAGGATCTAGGTTGATCGATCCCGTTGCCAGAGCAAAATCGTGGTCTGCATCCCCCCACGATGCGGGAGCAGAGCGCACCTGGGTGCGCAACGTGGGGGTGCCGAGATTATCGGCTACTCCGTTATCCGAGTAGGATGCGGTCGGGGGGATGTCGTACTTCAGCGTCCCCGCCGTGCCTGGAGCCACCAGGCTGCCGTCGGGCATGATGGCCCGCCAGGCTGGGCCGGAGGGGGACAGGTCAACGTTTGGCAACGCCGCATCGTTGTCAGGTATGATGCGGATCTCTCCGTTTACCAAGGCCAGCCCAGCTACCAGGTAGCCCGGGCTTATGCCGAGAGAAACGTCTGCGATGCCAAATGGTCCCCTGTCGTGCCGCCAAGACAGGGGACCAGACCCCGTTATCATGTAGCTTATCGAGGACGTGTCCCCGGGCACCTTTCCGTCGGATCTCCGTCCGAACAGGGCGGGGTTGGTGCGGTCTCTGCCGTATGGGTCTGGCCCGCTCACGGGGTCGTTCCCGTTCCCGATGGCATAGATGCTGAGCAGGGCCATCGCGGCCCATTCGGCATTGGTGAGGAGGTGAAGGCCGGGGCCCATATTTCGCGTGGCGAGGACCCATGCGTTGAAATGCTCAAGGGACGGCGGGACTCCCGGGACGCTCACCGCCTCGCCGTTGGCGATATGGGAAGGGTACATCCCGATCCAGATTTCGCTCACCTCACGCCCGCCCACCATAAAGGCGGGGTGCACCCCGCTGCCCAAGGACGGGTGCAGGGTCTCCACCCGGAACTTGGGGATGGCCCGAGCAAAGATGGGTTGTCCCTTTTTCGTGTATAGAACGGTGTTCAGTCCGCCCGACGCCGCTTCTACTGCCTGCCTAAGCGAGTCTTTGACCGAAAAAATCATGCTCCACCTCCAGCTTCAGATTCCTGCCCGAACCCGGGCAGGGCAAAAAGCCGCACCACTACCAGTTCGGGATTGACCGGCTCCCACGTCTGCACAGGCATGGGGAAGACCTCCCCATCCGGCCCCAACACCTCAACCACCTCGGTCGTGTACCGCCTGGGCGGCAGGATGACCTCGGCCCCCAGCCACTCGGTGGGGTCCAGGGTTGGGGCGCCCTCCGCATCCACGTAGAGGTAGATGCGCCCCCCAAAGGGGTCGGCTCCCTCGAGGCCCACCTCGAGGCCCCCCACCACCAGCCGCCCGCTTTCCAAATGGGCTTCCCAAAAGCGTCCTTCCCCTACCCTCTCAACCGTCATGCTCCCTCCCTTCAGACCACGGACATGTCCACGGCCATCCACCGGATCACCACATCGTCGGCCTCGCCGCGGTGCTCGATCACAAATGCGTTTCGGGTTTTGTTGGCGACCACGAGCTCAACCCGCCCGGGGTCGCTGGCCCCCTCCACGTGCAGGAACACCGCGTAGGCAGTGCTGGGCATGGGAGTGGGCAGTGCCACGGTGGCGGTAGCGGGCAGCAACGTCCAGATGGACGGCTGGATCACTGTCCGCAGGTCGGTAATGGTCCCTGCAAAGGTGGCCCCCGTGTCCCCGGCGGGGACTGTGATCCTGGCCAGGGGCAGGCCGCCCTCTGGGGCGGTCGTCCCCTCACTGAGGAAGGGCTCGCCGCTGTTGTCCAGGTAAAGGATGTAGTTGATGGTGGTGGTGCCGTAGTTGGGCGGGACCCCGATGCCGTTGGGCCGGGCCGCGTAGTAGCGACGAAATCCCCCATGCACCGCTTCTCCCTCGGCGATGGAGAGGCTCCGCCACGTGCCGGTGGTTACCTGGAGCCCGGAGACCACATATTTGCGCGGGATGTACACTCGCCCCGTCTGGATGGCCCGCTCCCGGAGAGCGGAAACGCCATCCTGGGCGCCCTTCGCCAGGGACAGGGCGTAGGAGCCCAGCACAGAAGCCGCCCGGAGAGCTGCCCGGTCCCTCATGCCGTACTGGGCCATAATGCGAGCGAAGGGGCCCAGCTCGATGATATCGTTGGACTGCGAGCGAACGATCCCTTTGCTGCTCGTCTTGGGGATGGTGCCTCCCCCGGATTCGATGGTCTCGGCGGGCTGCCAGTCATCGCTCAGGCCCAGCCCCTGCAAGACTTCCAACAGTTCCTCTATGTACGGCATATTCCCTCCTACTCCAGGGTCACCTCAAGGCGGTCAATCAGCGTGAGGCCGGCCTCCAGGTCGATAGGGTCCCGAACCCGCCGGTACAGGAGGACCCGGTTTCCGTTGGCGTCGCGTCCAAAGAGCCCGATCTCCCGGAGGGTCCGGGTCCCCACGCCCTCCCAAGCCAGGGCGTACTCCAGCACCGCCCGATCCCCTTCCAGGCGTTTACTGATAAGGTTCGTGTAGACGGGGTTGGAAAGGGACGTAGCGTTCTGAGCCCCCGAGGAGCCCCAGCCCGCTTCCGTCACCAAATCCAAAAGCCTTTTCAGCAATTCGCGCTTGGCATACGCGGTGAACATCAGAACTCCACCTCCCCAAATACCTCGGACCTCAGAGCCCTATCTCCAGACTGCACCCCCAGCAGAATCCTGGGGCGATCCATAGCGAAATCTCCCCCTACGAAGGGCCATCCGTCCAGAGGGGGCGCCCACATAGTCCGCAACGCCGAAGAGGCTCCCAAGCGGGGCCTTACAGATCCCTGCCCTGCACT
>NZ_CALLUR010000161.1:0-8110 GCF_938010445.1 uncultured Thermus sp. | reverse complement strand
CTTTCCGGGACCATCGCGCCCCTCGAGGTCTTCCCCGAACCCCTAAGGACCCTGGCCCTCCTCACCCCCTTCCCCTACCTGGTCTACCTGCCCGCCGCCCTCCTGGCTGGGCAGGAGGTGGACCTCCTCCCGGGGGTCTGGATCATGCTCTTCTGGGGTGGAGCCCTCCTTCTCCTTTGGCGGCTCCTTTGGCGGCTTGGGCTTAGGCACTACTCCGGCCAGGGAGCCTAACAGGGGCATGGCCACCCGCTACCGCGCGGGTGGAGCACCTTTGGGGAAAGGGATAGAGCCCCATGGAACCCAAACAGGCCTTCATGGTGGCCCGGCTGGACAACCCCTTGCATGAGGCCCCACGGGGTGAGGCTGGGGTCATGGGGCCAAACCCCTGGCGTCTTCCTCCCGACTCGGAACCCGAACCCGACCCGCCCGTCCTTGCCCCACCCTTGGACCGCCCTCGGGACCGCCACCCAGAGCCCCCAGAGGTCCTTCTCCCCATAGAGGTGGCGGACATCTCCTTGGAGTTGGACCGGGAGGCGAAGCTTCCCCTTTACGCGAAGGCCGGCATCCCCGAGGTATGACCGGTGAACCTAAAGGAGGACCGCCTCGAGGTGCACCGGGAGCCCAAGGAGGGACGCTACCGCCCGAGCCGCCTTCCCTCCCCTTCCGAGCCTGCAAGCCCCTTGGCCTTCCCCGAGGTCAGCCTGCCGTGGGCGCGGTCACCTTGAGGCTGGGGTGGAGGAGGGCGTAGGCGTAGCCGTCGGTGAGGGCCTTAAGGGAGGCCTCGAGGATGTTCTCGCTGGCCCCCACGGTGCTAAAGCGCTCCTCTCCCCGCTTCATCTCAATCATCACCCGCACCCCGGAGTTGGTGCCCGACTCCTGGCCGGCGAGGATGCGCACCTTGTAGTCGGTGAGCTCCACGTCGGAAAGCTCCGGGTAAAACTGGAGCACGGCCTTACGGAAGGCCCTATCCAGGGCGGAAACCGGCCCCGAGGGGCTTTCCGCGGCGGTGTGCTGGAGGCTTTCCCCCACCCTCACCCGCACCGTGGCCTCGGCCCAAGCGGTGTCCAGGCCGCTTCCGTGCACGAAGACGGAAAACCCCTCCACGCTGAAGGGCAGGCTCCCGCCCTTCAGGCGGTGGGCCAGGAGGTAAAAGCTGGCCTCCGCCCCCTCAAAGGCATAGCCCTCGTACTCCAGGGCCTTGACCTCGTCCAGTAGGCGCTTGGCCTCCTCCTTGGAGAGGTCCACCCCCAGCTCCTGGAGCTTGGCCAGCAGGTTGGACCGGCCCGAGACGTCGGAGACCAAGAACCGGCGGCTATTCCCCACCCACTCGGGAGGAATGTGCTCGTAGGTGCGGGGGTTCTTCAAGACGGCAGAAACGTGCACCCCCGCCTTATGGGCGAAGGCCGACTCCCCCACGTAGGGGGCGCGGCGGTTGGGGGATTGGTTGGCCCTCTCGTCCACGAAGTGGGAGAGCTCCTTCAGGCCCTTAAGCCTTTCTTGGGGGATGGCGGGAATGCCGTACTTGAAGACCAGGGTGGGGAGGAAGCTGGTCAGGTTCAGGTTGCCGCACCGCTCCCCGTAGCCGTTGATGGTGCCCTGGGCGTGGGTGGCCCCGGCCCGCACCGCCGCCAAGGCGTTGGCCACCGCCAGCTCGGCGTCGTTGTGGGGATGGATGCCGATCCTCAGGCCGGGAAAGCGCTCCACCACCACCTTGGTGATGGCGTAGACCTCCTCCGGCAAGGTCCCCCCGTTGGTGTCGCAAAGGACCAGGGTGTCCGCACCCCCTTGGGCCGCGGCCTCCAGGGTGGCCAGGGCATAGCCCGGGTCCTCCTTGTACCCGTCAAAGAAGTGCTCGGCGTCGTAGACCACCCGCCTTCCCCGCCCGGCCAGGTAGGCCACGGTGTCCTGGATCATGCGCAGGTTCTCCTCCAGGGTGGTCTCCAAGGCCTCCAAAACGTGCAGGGTCCAGCTCTTGCCAAAGAGGACCACCACCGGGGTTTCCGCCTGCAAAAGGGCCAGGACCGAAGGGTCCTCCTCCGGCAAAAGCCCTTTTCGCCTGGTGGCCCCAAAGGCGGCCAGCCTGGCCTCCCCCAGGTCCACCCCCTTCATGCGGGCAAAGAACTCGGCGTCCTTGGGATTGGACCCGGGCCAGCCCCCCTCAATCAGGTGCACCCCGAAGGCGGAAAGGCGCTTGGCGATGGCCACCTTGTCGTCCACGGAAAGGCTGATGCCCTCCCCTTGCGTTCCATCCCGTAGGGTGGTGTCTAGGATCTCCACCATCTCCTCACCCCTGGAAGCCCCCCTTGGCCAAGCCCGGCAAGGGTGGCCCTACACACCCCGCTGGACCTCCTCAATGGAGGGCGGGTGCCGGGTGGCCCGGCCGCTGGCCAGCTTGCCGGCGGCATCCAGGAAGGCCAAGGCGCTGGCCTCAATGATGTCCGGGGATACCCCCACCCCCACCGCCTGAAGCTCCCCCAGGCGCAGGCGTACCGTCACCTGGCCCAAGGCCTCGGTGGAGCCGGTGATGGCCTCCACCCGGTAAAGCTCCAGCTCAGGCCTAAGGCCGATGGCCTCCTGGATGGCCTTGTACACGGCATCCACCGGCCCATCCCCGGTGTGGGTGGCCAGGCGTTCCCCGTCTGGGGTTTTCACCTTGACCGTGGCCGTGGGCAGGAGGCCGGAGCCGGAGAAGAACTGGACATGTTCCAGGGTGAAGAACTGGGATGCCGGCTCCCGTTCGCTTTCCACCAGGGCCTGAAGCTCCTCGGCCGACAAGGGCCCCTTCTTCTCGGCGATCTCCTTGAAGCGGGAGAAGAGCACCTTGAGCTGCTCCTCGGGGAGGTCCTTGTAGCCCAGGTCCTCGAGGGCCTTCTTGAAGGCCGCCCGCCCGGAGTGCTTGCCCAAGACGATCACCGCAGGCCGCCTGCCGATGAGCTCCGCGTCCATGATCTCGTAGGTGGAGCGGTGCTTCAACACCCCATCCTGGTGGATCCCCGACTCGTGGGCAAAAGCGTTGTCCCCCACGATGGCCTTGTTGGGGGGCACGGGCATGCCGGTGTAGCGCTCCACCAGGCGGGAAACCCGGTAGATCTCCCGGGTGTTGATCTGGGTCTTGGCCTTGTACCAGTCCCGGCGCACATAAAGGGCCATGACCACCTCCTCCAAGGCGGTGTTGCCCGCCCGCTCGCCAATGCCGTTAATGGTGCACTCCACCTGGCCCGCCCCGTTCTCTATGCCCGCCAGGGCGTTGGCGGTGGCCAGGCCCAGGTCGTCGTGGGTATGGGTGGAGATGATCACGTCCCGGCCCCGCACCACCTCGTCCCGGATGCGGCGGATCAGGGCCCCGTACTCATTGGGTGTACCGTAGCCGGTGGTGTCGGGAATGTTGATGGTGGTGGCCCCAGCCTCAATGGCCACCTCGTAGAGGCGCTTCACGAACTCCCACTCCGCCCGCATCACATCCTGGGCGGAAAACTCCACGTCGTCCACGTACCTTCGGGCATAGCGGACCATCTGGTCCGCCATCTCCAGGACCTCCTCCTCGGTTTTCTTCAGCATGTACTGGAGATGGACCTTGGAGGCCGAGGTGAAGACGTGGATCCGAGGCTTTTCCGCCTTCTCCAAGGCCTTGGCCGCCTGGTCAATGTCCAGGGTGTGGGTGCGGGCCAAGGCGGCGATGATGGGCCCCCTTACCTCGGCGGCGATCCGCCTTACCGCCTCAAACTCCAAAGGCCCGGATACGGGAAAGCCCGCCTCAATGATGTCCACGTTGAGCCGGGCCAAGGCGTGGGCGATCTCCAGCTTCTGGTCCAGGGAAAGGGCCACCCCTGGGCTCTGCTCCCCATCCCGCAGCGTGGTGTCAAAGATCCGGATGTGCCGTTCCATCTTCTCCCTCCCCAAAAACGCACCAGGCCCCCCAGGTGGGGGGCCTTTGGAACCCACCTAGCCTACCTCTTCCAATACCCTTGCCCGCAGGAAGGGCATCATGGCCCTGAGCCTTGCCCCCACCTCCTCAATGGGGTGCTCCTTCCAGCGCTTGCGGTTGGCCTCCAGGACCGGCTGGCCCACCTGGTTCTCCAGCATCCACTCCCGGGCAAACTCCCCGGCCTGGATCTGGCGGAGGATCTCCCGCATGCGCCTTTTGGTCTCCTCCACCGGCACCGCCACCTCCCCCCGGGTGTAGTCCCCGTATTCGGCGGTGTTGGAGATGGAGTAGCGCATGCCGGCGAAACCCGCCTCGTAGATGAGGTCCACGATGAGCTTGACCTCGTGCACGGTCTCAAAGTAGGCCATCTCCGGCGGATACCCGGCCTCCACCAGGGTTTCAAACCCCGCCTGGATCAGCCGGGTAAGCCCCCCGCAGAGCACCGCCTGCTCCCCAAAGAGGTCGGTTTCCGTTTCGTCCTTGAAGGTGGTGGGAATGACCCCGGCCCGCGCCGACCCGATGGCCTTGGCGTAGGCCAAGGCGGTGGGAAAGGCCGAGCCCGAGGCGTCCTGGTGCACGGCCACCAGGGCTGGCACCCCGCTTCCCTTGGTGTACTCGCTCCGCACCAGGTGGCCGGGACCCTTGGGGGCCACCATCCAGACGTCCAGGTCCCGCCTGGGCTTGATCTGGCCAAAGTGGATGTTGAACCCGTGGGCGAAGGCCAGGCTGGCCCCCTCCTTCAAGTTGGGCTCAATCTCCTCCCGGTAGACCCGGCCCTGGGTTTCGTCGGGTAGGAGCACCATCACGACATCCGCCTCCCGCACCGCCTCGGCCACCGGGAGGACCCTAAGCCCCATGGCCTCCGCCTTGGCGGCGCTACGGGACCCGGGCCTAAGCCCCACCCGCACGTCCACCCCCGAGTCCTTGAGGTTCAGGGCATGGGCGTGCCCCTGGGAGCCGAAGCCCAGTACCGCCACCTTCTTGCCTTGGATGAAACCTAGGTCTGCGTCGTGTTCGTAGTAGATCTTCATACCGCCTCCCGTCTTTCCCTGACCTTAAGGGTGCGCTCCCCTCGGCTCATGGCCACCGCCCCGGTGCGCATGACCTCGAGGATCCCATAAGGCCTAAGGGCCTCAAGGAAAGAGTCTATCTTCTTGGAGTCCCCGGTGAGCTCCAGGATCAGGCTCTTCTGGGCCACGTCCACCACCCGGGCCCGGAAGGCCTCCTGGATGTCCTTCACCGCCAAGCGCTCCTCCACCCCCGCCACATGGACCTTGACCAAGGCCAGCTCCCGCTCCACGTGGGGCTCGGAGTGGTCGGTAACCTTCAGCACCTCAATCAGCCGGTTAAGTTGCTTTTCCACCTGTTCCAGGGTGCGGTCGTCCCCCGAGACCACCAGGCTGATGCGGGATAGGCCGGGCACATGGGTGGTACCCACCGCCAGGCTTTCCAGGTTGAAGCCCCGGCGGGCGAAAAGCCCGGTGATGCGGTTTAGCACCCGGGGGTGGTCCTGCACCAAGACCGAGATCACGTGCCTCACGCCTCCACCTCCTGCCTTTCCTCGGGGTGCTCCAGGATCATGTCCTCCGCCGCCCCCCCTGCGGGAATCATGGGGAAGACCCCCTCCTCGTGGTAGACCTTAAACTCCGCCACCACGGGGCCATCGGCGGAAAGGACCGCCTCCACCCCCTTCATGAGGTCCTCCTTGCGCTCCACCCTCACCCCCTTGATGCCGTAGGCCTCCGCCAGGCGGGCGAAGTCGGGGTTGGAGTCCGCCAGGTACACCTCCGAGTAGCGCTTGGCGTGGAAGAGGTCCTGCCACTGCCGCACCATGCCCAGGTAGCCGTTGTTGAGGATCACCACCTTCACGTCCAGACCGTACTTCACCACCGTGGCCAGCTCCTGCAGGGTCATCTGGAAGGAACCGTCCCCGTCAAAGTCAATGACCAGCTCGTCCGGGCGGGCCACCTTGGCCCCGATGGCAAAGGGCAAACCCACCCCCATGGTGCCCAGGCCCCCGCTGGTGATAAAGCTTCTGGGCCGGGTAACGGGGAAGTACTGGGCGGCGAACATCTGGTGCTGCCCCACCCCCGTGGTCACAATGGCGTGCCCCCCCGTGGCCTCGGCAAAGGCCCGGATCACCTCCGGGGCCTGCAGATGGGGCCGCGGCTTCCAGCGCAAAGGGTAGCGGGTGCGCCAATCCTCCAGCTCCCGCCACCAGGAGGCCAGCCTAAGGGGCTTGGCCCCTTTCAGCATCTCCCTAAGGACCAGGCGGGCATCCCCCACGATGGGCACGTGGGTGCGCACCAGCTTGCCGATCTCTGCGGGGTCAATGTCCACGTGGATGATGGTGTGGGCGTGGGGGGCGAAGCGGGAAACCTTCCCCGTGACCCGGTCGTCAAAGCGCAGGCCGATGGCCAGGATGAGGTCGGCGTGGTGGATGGCCCGGTTGGCGGCCACCGTGCCGTGCATCCCGGGCATGCCCAGCCAAAGGGGGTGATGGCCAGGGAAGGCCCCCAGGCCCATGAGGGTGGTGATCACCGGGATTCCCGTTTTCTCCGCAAAGGCCAGAAGCTCCCCGTGGGCGTGCTGCGCCCCACCCCCCACCATGAGGATGGGCTTCTCCGCTTTCTCCAGGGCCTCCAAGGCCCGCTCTATCTGCTTGGGGTGGCCCTTGGTGGTGGGCTTGTAGCCGGGAAGGTCCAGTTCCACCTCAAAGGTGCCGGTGAACTCCGCAAGCTGCACGTCCTTGGGCAGGTCAATGAGCACCGGCCCGGGCCTCCCCGTGGAGGCGATGTGGAAGGCTTCCCGCACCACCCGGGGGATGTCGTTCACCTCCTGCACCAGGTAGTTGTGCTTGGTGATGGGCATGGTGACCCCGGTGACGTCCGCCTCCTGGAAGGCGTCGCTGCCGATCAGGGCCCGGGGCACGTTCCCGGTGATGGCCACCACCGGGGTGGAGTCCATATAGGCATCCGCCAGACCCGTGACCAGGTTCAAGGCCCCAGGGCCGCTGGTGGCCATCACCACCCCCACCCGGCCCGAAGCCCGGGCATAGGCGGTGGCGGCATGCACACCCCCCTGCTCGTGCCGCACCAGGATGTGGCGGATGGGACTGTCATAGAGGGCATCGTAGACCGGCATGATGGCCCCACCTGGGTGGCCGAAGATGACCTCCACCCCCTCCCGCTCCAGCGCCTTTAGAAGTGCCTCCGATCCCTTCATCTCCCCCTCCTAAACCAAAACCCCCCGGTTCTCCGGGGGGTTTTGGATGCGCCCTACACTGCTACACCCTACCCCCCACCGGTCCTACGATTAGGACCAGGCCTAGGGATAGGGCGAGGCCGAAGCGCATCTTGTGGCCCATGCTAGCCTAGCCCCCCCAGGATGTCAAGGGTCCTTTTCGCAAGAGGAACCTGGCTCAAGCAGGCGAAGGGCCACGGGGATGGCCTCAGACACCGCCTCGAGGCAGGTGCGGATGGCCTTGGGGCTGCCCGGTAGGCTCACGATCAGGGCCTCCCCCCGCACCCCGGCCACCTGGCGGGAGAGGATGGCCAAGGGCGTCTCCCGTAAGGAGGCCAAGCGCATGGCCTCGCCGAAGCCGGGGAGGGGCTTCTCCAAAAGGGGCAAGAGGGCCTCCGGGGTCACATCCCGAGGGGCAGGGCCGGTGCCCCCCGTGGTGAGCACCAGCCGGCACCCCATGCCTAAAAGCTCCAGCACCGCTTCCCGTATGGCCTCCACCTCGTCGGGCACCAGCCGGGGCACCACCTCCGCCTCCGGCCAGCGCTCCCGGACAAAGGCCGCCACCGCCGGGCCGGAGCGGTCCTCATAGACCCCCTGGCTCGCCCGGTCGGAAACCGTAAGCACCCCTACCCGCACCCTCATGCCCCCAGCTTAAGGCAAGGCCCCGGCCACCGCCAAGGCACTGTCCAAACCGGCGGGAAGCGGCACCCGCTCTAAAGGTCTAGAGGCCGTGTGGTTGGGCTTGGCATTAAGATTGATTACCATTTGCATCTCATGTAATCCGATCGGAATACTTGACTTTTCGGGCCATGCCTGTTAGCCTCATCCCGGAAAGGAGGTGCCCAGATGTACGTGACCATGAACCGCATACCCGTCAAACCCGAGTTCGCCCACAGGTTTGAAGAGGCCTTCCGCACGCGTGCCAGGCTGGTGGACCGGATG
>NZ_CALLUR010000160.1:0-8867 GCF_938010445.1 uncultured Thermus sp. | reverse complement strand
TCCCCCAAATCCCAGGCTGAAGGGGTTCTCCCCCTGGTCGTGTACCCCCGGGGCCACCTCCTTCAGAAGGCCGTAGAAGAAACCCCTGAGGCCTAGGGGCTCCGGGGCCGACTCCCCTTCCAGCAGTAGCACCAAGGAGGCCAGGACCATGCCCCCTTTTTACCAGAAAGGGGGCGGGGGAGCCGTGCACGGCCAAGGGGGGCGCAGCTGGGGCCTCGAGGGGCCCATCCTCACCCCTTCCAGGGCCAGGCCCAGGGCCCCGCTCCTCCCAAAGGCCCGCACCAAGGCCCGGTACACCTCCCCCACCTCCCGCACAGGGGCCTTGGGCCAGTCCTCCCCCCGGAAGGCCAGACCTTCGGCCAAGGCCTCCACCTCCAGGCGCCAGGCCGCCCTTCCAGCAAGCCCGCGGGCCAACTCCCGGGCCAGTGCCGGAAAAGCCCCTCCTCCGCCTCGGCGGGAGGGTCCAGGCCCACCGAGGGCCTGGGGCCCCTTCCCCACGCCCAATCCCCTCAGGGCAGAGGGCCTACCGGTCCCGGCCGAGGCTCCTGGCCCTGGGGGACCTTGCGCCCACGGCTTCCTTGCCAGGTACGAAAACCCGGGTTGCCCCCAAGACCCCCTCTGGGGGCATCGCCCGGGAGACGGTTCTTAGCGGGGTGCGGTTGCAAGGGTGCCCCCCGTAAGGGGATTGCCATTGGGCCCCTACTCAAAGGGATGGGCTGGCGGGCATCTTGGCTACAGGGTGCTGACCCATAGTCCATGTAGTCAAGAGCCCCATCCCCAGACCTCCCCCTCCGCCAGGGGTTGCGCCTTCAGGGGTCCAAGCAGAGCCCTCCCCAGGGTCCGTCCCGGGGGATGCCCAAAGCTGGACCCCAAGGTCCGGGTGGGAACCGTGGAAAGGGGCACCGCACCATGCTAGGCTGGAAGGGGATGACCATTGAGGAGCGGGTCTACAAACTGGAGGGTCTAGTGGAGGGGGTGATGGTCACCCTCCCGGGGCGGATGGAGGCTTTGGAGAACCGGATGACCTCCCTGGAAGCCCGCCTGGACCTCCTGCGCCACGAGGTCAAGTCGGACCTGCAAGGCCTGCGCCAGGAGGTCAAGGGGGACATCGAGGCCCTGCGTCAGGATATAGAGGGAAAGCTCCAGGGCCTGCGTCAGGATATAGAGGGGAAGCTCCAGAACCTACGCCAGGAGGTTAGAGGGGAGATCCAGGGCCTACGCCAGGAGGTCAGGGGGGAGATCCAGGAGGTCAGGGGAGAGATCCAGGGCCTGCGCCAAGAGGTCAAGGGGGACATCGAAGCCCTGCGCCAGGAAATGGAAGGGAAGTTCCAGGGCCTACGGCAAGAGTTCAAGGCGGAGATACAGGCCCTACGCCAAGAGGTCAAGGGGGACATCGAGGCCCTGCGTCAAGAAATGGAAGGGAAGTTCCAGGGCCTGCGCCAGGAGGTAAAGGAAGAGATTCAAGGTCTGCGCCGGGAAGTCAAATCGGATCTCCAGGCCCTGCGCCAGGAGCTTAAGGGGGATATTGGGGTGGCCTTCAACCGTCTCACCCTGTACTTTACCGGTTTGGCCGTTTTCCTAACCATCCTCACCTTGGTCCGCTAAGGGGCATTACCAAACCCTCACACCTCGCTCCAAGCTGTACAGGTACACCACCGCCCCCGCATCCCAAGCCTGCGGGCGGCAGGCCACGGGGTAGGGCACCGGAGGATACCCTTCCTCCCGGGGAAAACCGCCCACCAACTCCGGTAACCTGCCATCCGGTTGGGAAAGGGCAAGCTCCCTCAAGGCCTCTGCCACCCTCCTCCCCTGCTCCAGAAGCCCATGGCGGAAAAGGCCCCCCGCAAACAGGGCCGTGTCGTGAGGCCAGACCGAACCGTTGTGGTAGGAGAGGGGGTTGTAACGGGCCTCCCCCGTTCCCAGGGTGCGCAAGCCCCAGCCAGACCAGAGCTCCGGGGAAAAGAGGGTCTCCACCAGCTCCGGAACCAACTCCTGGGCCACTGCCCCAGCCCACAGGAGATGGCCGGCGTTGGAGGTCTTCACCCGAAGGGGCTCCTTGTTGCGGTCCAGGGCCAGGGCATAGGTGCGGAGGTCTGGGAGCCAAAACCTCTCCTGGATGAGGGCGAAAAGCTCCTGCGCCCTCCGGCGCCAGCCCTCCGCTAGACCCTCCTCCCCCAGGGCCCGGTACAGCTTGGCGGCTTCCTGGTAGGCGGCGTAGGCGTAGCCCTGCACCTCGCTTACCGCCAAAGGCGGCTCGGCGAGCCGCCCGTCCCCATGGCTCATGGAGTCGTGGGAATCCTTCCAAGCCTGCACCGCTAGGCCTGAGCCGCTGGGCTGGAACTCCAAAAACCCATCCCCATCCAGATCCGCTCGCTGTATCCAGCCAAGGGCCGCCTCCCAGTGGGGGCGGAGGGTGCGCACCAGGCCCAGATCACCGGTGAGGTCCAAGTACCGTCCCAGGAGCACCAGGAAAAGGGGCGTGGCGTCCACGGTCCCGTAGTAACGGGCAAAGGGAAGCCGCCCCGTACGGGAAAGCTCCCCCACGCGGACCTCGTGCAGGATCTTCCCCGGTTCCTCCTCCCGCCAAGGGTCCCACGCGGTGCCCTGGCGTTGGGCCAGGTAGCGAAGGACCCCCTTGGCCACCTCCCTGCCCCAAGGGAGGATCATGAAGGCGGTGAGGAGGCTATCCCGGCCAAAGGGGGCCACGAACCAGGGAATGCCGGCAGCCGGCACCGGCCCCTCGGGGGTGGCCAACAAAAGGGCCCTCAGGTCCAGAACCGCCTGGCGCCACACCGGGCCCCAAGGCCCCGCCTCCTGGGGAAAGCCCGCCAAAAAGGCCTCGTAGTCAGGTAGGCTGGCGGGCATTTCCAGGGGACTTTCCAGCCGCATCTCCACGACCAGCTCTCCCCTACCCCTGGGGGGCAGCTGGAGGCGAAACCCCTCCGGAGGGGGCTCGGGGAGAAAGGCCACCCCCTGCTCCACCCCGTCGGGGGCCCGATAGTGGAGGCCATCCCTCTGGCTGGGCGGGGCGTGCCAACCACGGGCCTGGAATATATCCACAAAGCTCCCCTGGACCTCCCACGCCACCCCCACTTCCAGGGGAAGGGCAGTGAGGTTGCGCCATTCCAGCCTCTCCACCACCTTTCCCCGGTGCACCTCCAGGACCCGCCGCAGGTACACCTCCCCATCGGGGCCCGCAAATCGGGCCCAGTCTTGCACCAGCCGGTCCGGCCTCGGGAAGCGGGTCTGTAGGAGGGTGAGTTCCGGGCGGAACCGGAGACGGTAACGGGAGAGGAAGCGGGTATCGTGGCGGTAAAACCCTTCGGCCCCCTCCAGGGCAAACCCCTCCCCATTCAGGACCAGGTAGGTGTCATCCTCCTTTAGCGGCACCACGTTCACTCCTTCACGGCCCCAAGGCTGGGGCCCTCAACAAAGTAGCGCTGGAAAAGGGCAAAGAGCACCAAGACCGGGATCATGGAGAGGAACCCCCCGGCCAGGATCAGACCCCAATCCCCCACCTGGCCGTAGGCGTTGCGGAAGGAGAGAAGGCCTAAGGGGAGGGTGTAGATCTCCCGGGGACTGGTCAGGACCACCAAGGGCCAGAAGAACTCGTTCCAGGTGCCCTGAAAGGTGAGAATGGCCAAAGCCCCCAAGGCGGGAGTGGACATGGGCAGGACGATACGGAAGAGAATCCCTAAAGGGGTGGCCCCATCAATAAGGGCCGCCTCCTCCACCTCCCGGGGGATGGACTCAAAGAACTGCTTCATGAGGAAGACCGCCCCCGCACCCACGAGGCCTGATAGGACAAGGCCGGTGTAGGTGTTGAGGAGGGTTTCCACCCCGAAAAGGCGGGACAGGCCGAAGATACCGTCCTTAAGAACGAGGTAGTTGGAGATGAAGGTGACCTGGGCCGGCACCATCATGGAAAAGAGCATAAAAAGAAAAAGGGCGTGCTTTCCAGGAAAGCGCATCCGCGCCAGGGCGTACCCCGCCATGGAAGCAAAGACAAGGGTAGTCAGCACCTTCAGAGCCGCCAGGAGGAAGGAGTTCAGGGTCCAGCGCAAGAAGAGGCTCTCCCCCGTGTCCAGGCTCCGGGTTTCCCGGAAGGCCCTCACGTAGTTGTGGAAAACGTAGCCCAAAAGCCCGGGGACCACGTTGTCCCAGCTGGCCACCCTTCCCCGTCGCTCCAACCTGGTGGGATCCAGGCTGGCGCCCACCAGGACCACCCCCCGGGGAACCTCCAGGTCCAGGGGCACCCGCTCCAACACAGGCCCCTCTCCCGGGTAGAACAGGCGCAAGCGGTAACGGTAGACCATACCCTCCCGATCCCCCAACCGGGCTGGCCGGGCCTCTACCCGCACGGGCCCCTCCAGGCGCACGTGGTCTGCGGCGTACGGGGTTTCAAACACCGCCCCCATGCCCGCCCCCGGCTTCCTGCGCGGGATCTGGGCCAAAACGGTGGGTTCTTGGCCCTCCGGGCTGAAGTAGGCCACCTCCAGGACCACCTCCCGCCCCGGAACCATGCCCCCTAGCCAAGGATTCCCCCCGCCCTCGAGGCCCAGGCGCCAGGCCGCCACCCAGTTTTTGGGGCTCACCTGGGCAAACCGGAAGGAGAAGGGCCACTCCAGGGGATTGGCCTTGAGGCTGGCCAGAAACCCCATGGCAAAGGGCCCCACGAAGAAGACCCCGAAGGCCAGTAGAAGGCCGTAGGCCCAGGCCAAGCGGACCCAGAGGCGCCGGGCCTTTTCCATCAGGACCACCCCCTCTCCCCTACCCCGAAGCGCCGTTGCAGGAGGACCACGGCCAAGGTCAGGCCCGCCAGCACCAAGGCGGCTGCTGAGGCCAGGCCCACTCTTGGGGAGGCCCCCGGGGGGAAGACGTTCCCGTACACGTAGTAGGCCAGGGTGATGGTGCTCTCTAGAGGAGCCCCCCCAGCCCCGCCCACGAAGAGGACCTGGTCAAAGAGTTGTAGGGTCCCGATTAGGCCTAGGGTGACCACCAAAAAGAGCACCGGTCGTAGGAGGGGCAGGGTGATCCGGGTCAGGACCACCCAAGGGCTGGCCCCATCCAGGGCCGCCGCCTCGTAAAGGGTCTGGGGGATGCCTTTGAGCCCAGCCAAGAAGATGACCATGAAGGTGGGGATGGTGGTGTAGGTGTTCATCAGGATGATGGCCCAAAGGGGATAGGGAAGCCCCAGAAAGGTGGTGCGGGTGGTGAGCCAAGGGATGTCCACCCTGACCTCCCAAGGCCTCACCCACCCTACCTGGCCCAGGAGGTAAACCCCCAGGAGGGCCAGGGCCAGGGACACCCAGGCTAGACCCGGGTCCAGTAGGGGAAGGGCCCTGCCCCTTCTTCGCCACCAGGCCACCCCCAGCCCCTGAACCAGGGCAAAAAGCACGAAACCCAACGCCAAAAAGGGCAGTGAACCCAGAAGGAAGGAGAGGCCTTGGTTCACCACCCCGGTGCGCTGAAAGAGCCATAGGAGGAGGAGGCTGGCCGCCGCGGTGGACACCACCGAGGGCAGGTAGTAGAGGGTGTGGAAAAAGGTGACGCCCCGCAAGGGGCGGTTCAAGGCCAGGGCCAGGAGTAGGGCCAGGAGGGTCTGCAAGGTGGTCACGATCAGGCTGTAGGCCAAGGAGTGCTTTAGGGCCGTGAGGAAGAGGGGATCTTGTACGAGGCGCAGGTAATTGGCAAGGCCCACCCACCTAGGGGGGTCGAAGAGGTTGTAGTCGGTGAAGCTAAAGACCATGGCCCGGAGGAAGGCGTACAGGAAAAAGACGCCGAGGGTGAAGAGAAAGGGTAAAAGGAGAAGAAGGGCGTAGAGGGCCTCAAGGGATGAGGCTTTTAGGCGCATAGGCCATCTCCTGGAGAAAGGCATTGGGGGGCGGCAGGCGCCACCCCCCAGGGCCCCAGGCTACCTCCTACCCGTGAGCCGGTCCAGGGCCGCCTGGGCCTCCCTTAGCGCCTGGTCCACATTCTTCTGACCGGTGATCACCGCCGCCAAGGCTTCGTTGATGGGCCGCATCCAGTCGCCTCCAAGCCCGCGGAAGCTGAAGGGATAGACGTTGCCCCCTTGGGCCGTGGAGCCCAGGAAGACCACCCGGTTCAGCTCCGCCTCCTTGGTGGGCCTCTGGAAATAGGGGTTCTGCGCAAGGGCCTTGCGGCTGGGGATAGCCAGCCCCCGTTCCAAAACCCACTGCTGGGCCTGGGGCGAGGTTAGGGCCTTAAGGACTCGGGCAGCGGCCTCCTTGTTCTTGCTGGCGGCGTTTAGGCTCCAGGATACCGTGAACACAAAGTTGCCGCGCCTTTTGGTCACGGGGTCCAAGGGCAGGAAGGTGGTGCCGTAGCGCAGGTTGGGGGCTTTATCCCGGAGGAAACCAGCAATCCAGGCTCCCTCGATGGCCACCGCCGCCTTCTCCCCACCAAAGCACCCACCCGTCCAGCCCTCCCCTAGATCTTGGGCGAACCGGGCCGCTCCCCGACGCACCAAGCCGGTGTACCACTCAAAAGCCCGGCGGAAGTTCTGGTCCAAGACCGTATGCCCCTGGGCGTCGAAGGGCTTCCATCCGGTGGCAAAGGCGAAGGCCCCGAAACGGGCGAAGTCCGCCACCAGGCAAAGCCCCGCCACGTCCTTGAGCCTGGTCTGCACCTGGCGCAGCTTGCCTTCCAAGGAATCCCAGGTGTCCTGCTGGTGGGGATAGGGCACCTGGGCCTCGTCGAAGAGGTCCTTGTTGTAGATGAGGGCCAGGGTGTTGAAGTCCTTGGGTATCCCGTAAAGCCGGCCCCTGTACGTAAAGGCCTGGACCAGATTGGGCAAAAAGGCTTGGACCTCTTCCCGGCTGAAGTAGGCGTCCAGGGGCGCCACGCGCCCTGTGGCAAAGAGGCTTTCCGCCCAGAAGATGTCCACATAGAAGAGATCGGGAGCCGTGCCTGCCGAAAGGGCGTTAAAAAGCCACTGGGTGTAATCTCCCTCAATGGGTTCGTAAAGCACCCGGATGTTCTCCCGGTCCAGCTGGGGCTGGACCACCTCCTTTAGGAGACCGGATACCACCGCTGTATCCGGACCGCCCCAGCCGGATATCCGCACCTGGGTCTGGGCCACGGCCAAACCCAGCGCCGTCAGGACCACCAACAACCAGCGTTTCATGCTGTTCCTCCTTTCTTCTTCCAGCAGACTCCTACGCCGAAGGCCTCCCGGTTTTTCCCTCCTTATCCCACCTCCCTCCTTGCCGTGGAACCCCGGGGCACCAGCCAGACCGGCAGGCGCTTTCCGTAGGGTTCCTTACCCTCCATGGCCTCCTTAAGGAGGGCCACCGCCTCCCGGGCCAGGATGGGGATGTCCTGGTGAACCGTGGTAAGGTCCTCTCCCACCTCGGGAAGATCGTCAAAGCCCACCACGCTCACTTGGGCGGGAACCCCAAGACCCAGGTCCTCCAAGGCCGCCCACGCTCCCTGGGCCATCTCGTCGGATGCGGCGAAAACCGCGGTAAACCGAACCCCCCGCTCCCAAGCCTGCCTAACAGCCCGGTAGGCGGCCAAGGCCTGAAACTTGCCGTCCAGGACCAGATCGGGACGGAAGGGAATGCCCGCTTCCCCAAGGGCCATCCTGTAACCCTGAAGGCGCTCCCGACCCGCCTGGTGGTGCAGGTAGCCGGTGACATGGGCGATCGCCCGGTGCCCGAGCTCGAGGAGGTGCCGGGTGGCCTGGTAGGCACCCCCCACGTCGTCGGGGGCCACCCAGAAGACCCCCTCCTGCACCCCGATGAGCACGAAGGGCACCCCTTGTTGACGCAGAGCCTCTAGCCGGGGATCGTGGTCATGGGCTCCCAAAAGGATGTAGCCCCGGGCCTGGCCCAAAGGTAGCCCCCGCGAATCCGCCGGAACCTCAGCAACCCTCAGGCCCAGGCGCCATAACTCCTCCCCCAGGGCCTCCAAGAGGAGGCTGAAGTAAGGGGTATACCGGGGTACCCCGGGAGGCACCAGGAGGCCTACCAAGGTGCTTTGTCCCACAAGTTCCCGGGCCGCCAGGTTGGGCACGAAGTTATGGGCCCGGGCCAGCTCCAAAATGCGGGCCCGGGTTTCGGCGCTCACCCCGGGACGGTCGTTGAGGGCCCGGCTTACCGTACCAACGGAAACGTTTGCAAGCCGGGCCAACTCCTTAATGGTGAGCTTCCTATCTCGCATCATCGTAAACGTTTACGGCTAACCTGAGCTTAGCACCCCCCCTCCTTCCCGTCAAGGGCTAAGGGGCCAGGGCCCACATTGATGACTTTTTGGCCCTTTACAGCAAGGCCTATTAACTGGCAGCCCAACCCTTCGGCCAGGCGTCGGGCTGTTTTGGAGTGGTACTAGGCTCCCGCCGAGGAAAGTTGGGGTGAAACGTCGCCAAAAGTGCGGGCTATGACAAAAGAGGCCACCAGGTCCCGGCCGCTGGTGGTTTGCTCGCAGAACCATCAAGGTCTACCTCAAGGGAAAGGTGACCGTTGAAATCCTGACGGGCCCCTCGAGGCTCCGCGTCGGAAGGGCGGACGGAACCTCCTACGAGTCCAACCCCCTTCCGGGTACCCTCTCCTTCACCTACACCTACCGTAGCCCTAGGAGCTCCATCGAGGTTCCCTTTGAGAGTGCTGGCCCTAGGCCGGGGTTGGTCCAGACCTTGAACGGGCAAAGCTACCTGCTCTCCGGGATCGTCATCAGCGCTTCTAGCACCGGGAACGCCCTGGGAAGCCTGGCCCGTATCCCGGTGGAAGCCCCGGGGAGTGGGGGTTGCACGGGTCCCCAGTCCTCGCCTCCCGTGGGCGGGATCCTCCTCGTCCGCATCACGGGGCCCGACACTTTCTTCGCCGGGCTCTATAGCAACGCTCCTG
>NZ_CALLUR010000159.1:0-3889 GCF_938010445.1 uncultured Thermus sp. | reverse complement strand
TGAGCCCGGTGGAGCTAGGGGCCCATGCCATGCGGGCGGCCCTGGACCGGGCGGGGGTGGAGGGGAAGGCCTTGGACCTCTACGTGTTCGGCAATGTGCTGAGAGCCGGGCATGGGCAGCTCCTGCCCCGGCAGGCGGCCCTTAGGGCCGGCATCCCCAAGGAGGTGGACGGGTACCAGGTGGACATGGTCTGCGCCTCGGGGATGATGGCGGTGATGAACGCCGTGCAGTTCCTGCGCACGGGGGAGGCGCAGCTGGTGCTGGCGGGGGGCATGGAGTCCATGAGCCAGGCGGGGTTTTACCTCTCCCATAGGGCCAGGTGGGGGTACAAGTTCCTCATGGGGGCGCCGGAGGGCCTGCAGGACATCCTGCTTCGGGATGGCCTGTCGGACCCCTTCAGCGGGGAGGCCATGGGGGAGCAGGCGGAGAGGCTGGCCCAGGACTACGGGGTAACCCGGGAGGAGGTGGACGAGGCCGCCTACCTCTCCCACCAAAGGGCGGCGGAGGCCACGGAAAGGGGCCTTTTTGCCCAGGAGATGGCCCCCATGGAGCTACCGGGGAAGAGGGGGTCGGTGGTGGTGGACCGGGACGAGGGCATCCGCCCCGAGACCACCCGGGAATCCCTGGCGGCCCTAAGGCCCGCCTTCAGGAAGGATGGCATCCTCACCGCGGGGAATGCCAGCCAGATCTCCGATGGGGCGGCGGCCCTGCTCCTGGCCTCGGCGGAAGCGGTGAAGGCCCATGGCCTCAAGCCCCTGGCCCGGGTGCTGGGGGGGGCCTGGGCGGCGGGGGAGGCCTGGCGTTTCCCCGAGGCCCCCATTCCCGCGGTGCGGCGGCTTCTGGAGCGGCTGGGCATGGGCCTTGGAGACTTCGGCCTCTTTGAGAACAACGAGGCCTTTGCCCTGAATAACGTCCTCTTCCACCGGCTCCTAGGGGTGCCCTATGAGCGCCTTAACGTCTTCGGGGGGGCGGTGGCCCTGGGGCATCCCATCGGGGCCAGCGGGGCTAGGATTCTGGTTACCCTGCTGAATGCCCTTAGGGCCAAGGGGGAGCAAAGGGGCCTGGCGGCCATCTGCCACGGCACCGGGGGGTCCACGGCCTTGGCGGTGGAGTTGGTCTAGACCAGGCCGTCCAGGTCGTAGGCCTCGAGGCGGAACTCCTCCAAGGCCACCCGGAAGGCTCCTTGGTACGCGAGAAAGCGGGCCGCTTCCCGCAGGGTTTCCTCCACCCAGGCGGGGTCGTTGCCCAAGAGGCTTAGGCCCACCACCTCAAACCCCCAGGCGTCCAGGCCGTAAAGCCGGGCGGCACTCACGGGAAAGCGGGCCTTGACCCGCTCCAGGGCAGGCTTGATGAGGGCGCGCTTTTCCTTTAGGCTACGGGCTTTCGTCTCTAGCCTTGCGGTGTAGAGGCCCAGGTAGGCTTTCATGGCGAGAACGCCGCCGGCGTCAAGGATAGTTTGCCCTAGGCCGAGCCTGGACGCAACTATGACCCTTTTTCCTCCTCCGCCAAAATGGCTTCCAGATGCCGGATGAGAACGGGTATGTCCCTGTAGGCGATGGCAGCCACGATTTCCATGTCCACGTCAAAATATTCATGAATAAGCCGGTTGCGAAGGTCAGCTATGCTGCGCCAAGGTACATGAGTGTACCGTTCCTGGAACTCTGGGGAGAGGCCCTTGGCCGCCTCCCCTAGGATTTCCAGGAGGCGCACCACGGCCAAGGCGGGGGTATCTTCGGGGGCTAAGGCCGCAAGGTCTACCTGGAGGGATAGCTCCTGGATTCTCTGGGCGGCATCCCGCATATGGAGAAGGCGGGTTCGGTCAGAAAGGTTCCGTTTCCTCATAGAGGGATCGGGCCTCCTTGAGCACCTCTTCCCGGAAGTAACGGCTAAGGCTTCGGGGTGTATGGAGGTCTACCCGCTTGCCCAGGAGACGGGAAAGCTCCTTTTCCAGGGCCAGGAACTCCAGGCCCGGTACCTTGCCGGGCTGGAACTCCACCAAAAGGTCCAGGTCGCTTTCCGCATCCGCTTCTCCCCGGGCAAAGGAGCCAAAAACCCAAAGGCGCCTTACACCGTAGCGGCGGCACACTTGGGTAAGGGCCTCGAGGGTGGAGCCTAAAACCTCTGGGGACACCAGCCCATGGTAGCGGCCCGCCGCCCTAGAGGAAAAGCCCGGGACCTCACCTTGGTGGAGGCCTTCAGAACATGGGACCGATGCGGAAGTGGAGCCTTCCCGTGGGGCTTTCCGGGCTGAAGGCGTAGTCCAGGCGCAAGGAGGGGAGAAGGGCCCCGAAGAGGTCCAGGTCCAGCTGGAAGCCTAGGCCTGCCCCCCACTTCACCCCGCCGGTGTTGTCGGCGAGGCCCATGTCGGCGAAGAGGATCCCGTAGAGGTTGGTGCCCCCCTGGGGGGAGAGGCGGAAGTCGTAGCGGTACTCCACGCTCCCCGTGGCGAAGGAAAGCCCCCCGTACTTGCGGTCCTCGTAGCCCCTCAGGAGGAAGGCCTCGGCCCCACCTCCCGAGAGGAAGAACCGTTCCCCCTCTGGGGGGAAGCCAAACAAGGTGCCCGCGGAGAGGCGGAAGGCCAGGGCCTGGCGCCGCTCCTCGTCCAAGGGCAGGTAGGTCTTGCCCGTGGCCACCAGGGGCACGAAGAAGCTCCGTCCCCCCGTGTCGGGGAAGGAGAGGCCCAATCCGGTGCTGAGGCCCGCCTCGTAGCCCTGGGTGCGGAAGCGGGGGTTGTCCACCTCGGTGTAGGTGAGGCCGGTGTCCAGCCTCAGGGTCCAGCCGGGGGTGGGGAGGAGGCTTTGGGCCTGGCCCAGATCCCTGTAGTTGGTGCCGTCGCAGTACTTGGGGTCGCCGGGGTTGGTGATGGCGGGGTCACAGGGGGCCTTGGGGTCAAAGACCTCGAGGGCATACGCCGAGCGCCTCAGGGAAAGCCCCAAGGAGAGGCGCAGGTTCTCCAGGTCCTTGGAGAAGGGGCGGGAAAGGGAGAAGCTACCCCCGGTGCGCCTTTCCGTGTACTCCCAGCCAGTGTCGGTGCTCCCGTCCAGGAGCTTGTTGTTGCCGATGGGGGTGGAGAAGAGGCTAAAGGAGAGGCCGGTGCGCACCTCCTTGAGGTCCAGGTAGTCCAGGTAGAGCCAAGGGATGGTGTAGCTGGTGGAGAAGGAGAGGTTATCCCGGGCGTCGTTTTGCACGAAGGCCAGGTCCACCGCCACCTGGTGGGCCAGGCCGAAGAGGTTGGTCTCCTTGAAGGAGACGCTTCCCGACCAGCCCTCCAAGGAGCTCCAGCCCAAGGCGGGCTGGAAGAGGCCGGTGCGGGCCTCCTTCAGGGAGAGGACCACCAGCACCTGGTCCTCCTTTTCCCCGGGGGCCAGGCCCACCCGGGGAGGCTCGGAAAGAAGCCCCGTGGCCATGAGGCGGGCGATGGCCTGGCGCAGGGCGGGGACGCTGAAGAGGCTTCCCGGCTTGGGCAGCTCCCTGAGGATCACCTCCTCCTGGGTGCGGTGCTCCCCCTGCCACTCCAGGCGGTAGCCCCCGATCTTGAGCTCCAGCACCTGGAGGCGGAAGACCCCTTCCTGGAAGCCGTAGCGCACATCGGCCACCTCGTACCCCTTTTCTTGGTAATAGGCGGCAAGGCGCCTGGCATCCTCCTGGGCCAGGGCGGGGGTGTAGACCTCCCCCGGCCCAAGCCGCAGGAGGCCCAAGAGGGTTTCCGTAGGGAAGGCGGTGTGGCCGGTGATCTCCACCCGTTCTATGGCCCCGCCCTCAGGCCCCGCCTGGAGCCGTACCACCACCCCTTCCCTTTCCGGCTCCAGGCTGAAGTTCACCACCCGGGAAAGCTTTCGGGAAAGGGCCTGCACCCCCTCCAGGAGGACGTCGTAGCGCAGGTAATCCC
>NZ_CALLUR010000158.1:0-3263 GCF_938010445.1 uncultured Thermus sp. | reverse complement strand
GAGGCGGCCCTCGAGGCCCTGAGACAAGAAGGCGTGGACGAGGTCCTGGTCCTGGGGGACCTGGTGGGCTACGGCCCCCACCCCAAACAGGTGATCGGCCGCCTCATCAAGGAAGGGCTTCCCGCCATCGCCGGGGCCTGGGACCTGAGGGTAGCCTACCCCTTGCCGGGCACCCTACCCGAAGGGGTGGGCAAGGCCACCTGGGAATGGACCCGGTCCCAACTTTCGGAAAGGGAACTCCACTACCTCCGCTCCCTAAGGCTTTCCCACCGGAAAGTTTACGGGGAAAACCGGCTGGTGGCCTTCCACGGCACCCCTGGTGACCCCGAGAGACACCTGGACCTTCTGGGCCCCGCCAACGAGCTCCTGCCCCATCTGGAGCGCTACGGTGCCGCCACCCTCCTCCTAGGAGGCCGGCACCTGCCCCTATCCCGCCGGGTGGGCAGGGGCCTGGTGGCGGATCCCGGAAGCGTGGGCCTCTCCTTGAGTGGGGAACCCGGGGCCGACGCCATGGTCCTGGACACGGAGACCCTCGAGGTCCGCTTTCTCAAGGTACCCTATGACCTAGGCCCCCTGATCTTTGACCTCCGGGCCTGGGGGCTTCCTCCCATCCTGGAAAAGGTCTACCGCACGGGGCGCTTCCCCAAGGAGGAATAGGGCCTCAGCCCTAACCTCCTCATCCGGGTCCTGGAGGAAACCCTCAATGGGCTTCCCCGCCCGGTGGAGGGCGTGAAGGGCCGTGCGGCGCACCAGGGGATGGGGGTCTTTGGCCGCCACCGCCATGAGGCCCTCCCCAAGGCCGAGATTGCTCAACACGATAAGGGCATTCCGGGCCATGCGGGCCCTTCCCGGGCGGGCGAAGGCGGTATCCCCGAACTTGCGCTGAAAGCCTCTTCCCGAAAGGCGGAAGAACTCCTCCAGGTCGGGATGGGCCAGCTCGGGCTCTGGCCGAAAACCCCGCCACACCTTGCCGAACCGGTCCCAGGGGCACACCTCCTGGCAGAGGTCGCACCCCAAAAGCCACTCCCCCACCCCCGGCCAAACCGCCGGCGGGATGAAGCCCTTGTGCTCCACGGTGAGGTAGCTCACGCACACCCGGGCGTCCAAGGTGCCATCCCCCAGAAGGGCCCCCGTAGGACAGGAGACCAGGCAACGGGTACAGCGCCCACAACGGTTAGGGTGCGGAGGGGCGACCTCCACCGCCAACGAGGTGAGGAGGACGCCCACAAGGGTATGCACGCCAAAGGCCGGCGAGAGGAACATGCCGCTTTTCCCAATCCAGCCCACCCCGGTAAGGGCCGCCAGGGTGCGCTCGGGGATGGGCCCGTGGTCCACGTAACCCCTGGCCTGTACCCCAAGGCTTTGGGCCAGGGCCTCCAGGGCCCTTAGCTCCTCCCCCAGAAGCCGGTGGTAGTCCCGCACCCAGGCGTAGCGGGCCACCCGGCCCACCCTGAGGCCCCCAGGGGGCACCCCGGGGTCGGGGTAGGCGTAGGGGGCAAAGAGGAGAAGGGCGCTTTGCGCCCAGGGAAAGCGGTGTTTGGGGTGAAAGCGAGCCTCCACCCCCTTGGCCAAATAGGCCATACCCCCATGCCGCCCCTCGGCTAAAAAGCGGCGGAAGCGGCCTTCGGCCTCTTCCGGTAGGGCCAAGGGGGCCCAGGCGTAAAGAAGCCCCCGCTCCCGAAGGGCCCCTTCCAAAAGCCAGCGGGCCTCCACACCTCCACTTTAGACGGGTATAATCCCCCGCATGGAAGAGGTGAAGATCGCCCTCCTGGGCGGGGGGACCGTGGGCAGTGCCTTCTACGCCTTGGTCCAGGAACGCCTGGAGGACTTCCAGGCCCTGGGCTACGCTCCCAAGTTCCTGGGGGTCCTGGTGCGGGATAGGGCCAAGCCCCGGCCCATTCCCGAGGAGCTCCTCCGCACCGAACCCCCGGACCTCCTACAGGCGGACGTGGTGGTGGAGGCCATGGGCGGGGTAAAGACGCCTTTGGCCCTGGTCCTGCCCGCCCTGGAGGCCGGCATCCCCCTCATCACCGCCAACAAGGCCCTTTTGGCGGAGGCCTGGGAGGCCTTACGCCCCTATGCCGAGGAAGGGCTCATCTACCACGAGGCCAGCGTGATGGCCGGCACCCCGGCCCTTTCCTTTTTGGAAACCCTCAGGGGAAGCCGGCTTTTGGAGCTCCACGGGATCCTAAACGGCACCACCCTCTACATCCTGCAGGAGATGGAAAAGGGGCGGACCTACGGGGAGGCCCTCCTCGAGGCCCAGCGCCTGGGCTACGCCGAGGCGGATCCCACCCTGGACGTGGAGGGCATAGACGCCGCCCACAAGCTCACCCTTCTGGCCAGGCTCCTGGTGGACCCTGGCTTCCCTTTTTCGGAGGTGCAAACCCAAGGCGTCACCCGCCTTACCCCGGAAGCCCTCCAGAGGGCCCAAGGCCAAGGGGAAAGGGTGCGCCTGGTGGCAAGCCTCTATGGGGAAGGGGGGCGCTGGCGGGCGGCGGTGGCCCCCCGGCGCCTGCCCCAGGACCACCCCTTGGCCCGGGCCCAGGGCAACATCCTCTGGGTGCGCGCCCATCCCCTGGGGGAGGTCTACGTCACCGGCCCCGGGGCCGGCGGAGGGGCCACGGCCAGCGGCCTCCTTGGTGATCTTTTCCGCTTCCTGTCCGGGCACCTGGGCCACCTGCCCGCCCCTGCCCCCACCCCTCCCTTGGCGGAGGGAAGCCCTTTGCCCAAGGTAGAATGAAGCCGTGCCCTTCCTGGACCTCCTCCGCGCCGTGAGCGATGAGGAACTCCACCAGCTTTCGGCCAAGAATCCCGGCTGGCAGCTGGAGCGGTGGAAAGACGGGAGGCTTATGGTGTCGCCGAGAGGGGGAGAAAGCGGCTACCTGGAAGCCCTCCTCCTAGGCCAGCTTTACCGCTGGAACCAGCAGAGGGGTCTAGGCCTTGTATTCAGCTCGGCCACCGGGTTCAAGCTTCCCGATGGTTCCCTCCTCTCCCCCGACGCCGCCTTCGTATTCCGGGATCGCTGGCTAGGCCTCTTTCCAGAGGAACGGGAGGCCTTCCCCCCCTTAGCCCCAGATGTGGCCTTTGAAATCCGCTCCCGAAGCCAGACCCTGGAGGAACTCCGGCAAAAGGCCCGGGCCTATCTGGCCAACGGCACCCGGGTGGTGGTCCTCCTGGACCCTTACACCCACCGGGTGGAGGTCCACCGCCAAGGAGGCGCAAAGGAGTATTCGGACCCGCAAAGGATTCCCCTAGACCCC
>NZ_CALLUR010000157.1:0-38814 GCF_938010445.1 uncultured Thermus sp. | reverse complement strand
CCTGGTGGAGGCGGTGGAGGCCCTGTTGCAGGCAGGGGCCAAGGAGGTCTACGCCGCCGCCACCCACGGGGTCTATGTGGGACCGGCCCTGGAGCGCATCGCCAAAAGCCCGGTGCGGGAGGTGGCGGCCACCGACACCTGTCCTCCCAAGGAAGGTCCCAAGCTCAAGACCCTCCCCGTGGCCCCTATCTTCGCCGAGGCCATCTGGCGCATCCACCGGGGGGAGTCGGTGTCCAGCCTTTTCACCTGAGGGAAGCCGCATGCGGAAAGAGGCGTTTACCCTGGCGGGGCAGAGCGTGCTGGCCCATATCCCCGAACGCCCCAGGGCCCTCCTCCTCGCCCTCCACGGGCTTCAGGGATCTAAGGAGCACATCCTTTCCCTGCTCCCGGGGTATGCGGAAAAGGGCTTTCTCCTCCTGGCCTTTGATGCCCCCCGGCACGGGATGCGGGAAGGCCCGCCCCCTTCCTCCAAAAGCCCCCGCTACGTGGAGGAGGTGTACCAGGTGGCCTTGGCCTTTGCCGAGGAGGCCAAGAGGGTAGCCCAGGAGGCCAGGGAGCGCTACCGCCTTCCCCTTTTTCTGGCGGGAGGAAGCATGGGGGCCTTTGTGGTCCATCTCCTCCTTTCCCAGGGGTTCCGGGCGGAAGGGGCCTTGGCCTTCATCGGTAGCGGTTTCCCCATGAAGCTCCCCCAAGGGCAGGAGGTGGCGGACGCCAAGGTTTTGGCCCTTTACGAAACCCCCCCTGCCCTGAGGGGAGAAGCCTATGGGGGTGTACCCCTTCTTCACCTCCACGGCACCAAGGACCTGATCGTGCCCCTTTCCCGCATGGAAAAAACCGTGGAGGCCTTGAGGCCCCATTACCCCGAGGGGCGGCTTGCCCGTTTCGTGGAGGAGGGAGCTGGGCACACCATCACCCCCTTGATGGCCCGGATGGGGCTGGCCTTTTTGGAGGCGTGGCTTGATCCTGGAAGGGCTTAGGGGGTATAGGGGCTACCCCGGGGGTTTTAAGGCCTACGCCAAGGCCTTCCCCACGGTGGAGCTTTCCTGGTGGCACCGGGTGGGGGACAGGAAGACCATAAGCCGGTTAAGGGCCTTGGCCCCCGAAGGGTTTCGCTTCAGCGTCTATGGCCACAAGCACCTCACCTTTAGGCCCTCGGGGGAGGAAAGGCGCACCCTGAGGCGTTTTCTAAGGCGCTTCCGGCTTTTTGGCGACAAGCGGGGAGCGGTGCGGCTTTTGGTGCCCGCGGGCGTGGAGCCTGCCCAACTGGCCCGCTGGCTGGATCTTCTGGAGGAAGTCCAGAAGGAAGTGGGGCCCGTCCCCCTTGCCTTCCAGGCGGAGGAGGCCCTGCATCCCCTCTTGCGCATGAGGGGTTATGCCCTGGTAAACCGGCTGGAAGGTCCCTTCCTTTACCTGGTGGACCCGGAGGCCTCCCAAAGGGCACGGCTTGGGGAAATCTCCCAAGAAGGCCAGGGTTACCTCTACGTAAGTCCAGCCCCTTCCCAAGCCGCCCCTTCCGTCCTACACTTGGGGGCGGAGGTTGACCAGGATGGGTCAGCCCCGGAGGGCTAGCTTGAAGACCGCCAGGCGCTTTTCCCCCAAAGAAGCGGAGGAGATCTACCTGGTGCCCTACTGGGGAGCGGGGTTTTTCCGGGTAGGGCGGGACGGAGAGTTGGAGGTAACCCCCTTGGGCCCGGAAGGCCCTTCCGCCTCCCTTTTGGAAATCGTGGAAGCCCTTAGGGACGAGGGACGGCCTTTGCCTTTGGTGCTTCGGTTTCCCCAGATCCTCGAGGCCCGGGTAAAGGAGCTGAACGAGGCCTTCCGGAAGGCCATGGAAAAGTACGGCTACCGAGGAGCGTACCGCGGGGTCTATCCCGTGAAGGTGAACCAGCGCCGCTTGGTGCTGGAAACCGTGGCCAAGGCGGGGAAGCCCTATCACTATGGCCTCGAGGCGGGGAGCAAGGCCGAGCTGGCCTTAATCCTGGCCCAGGACCTCTCCCCGGAAGCCCTCATCACCACCAATGGTTTCAAGGACGACGACTTCATCCGCCTGGCCCTGACCGGGAGGAAGCTTTCCCGGAACGTGGTCATCACCCTGGAGAAGTTCGCCGAGCTTCCCCGGGTGATCCGGATCTCCAAGGAACTTGGCGTACGCCCCCAGCTGGGCATCCGTTACAAACTAAAGGCCAAGGGAGCCGGGCAGTGGGAGGCCAGCGGGGGGGAAAACGCCAAGTTCGGCCTCACCACCCCGGAGATCGTCCGGGCGGTGGAGATCCTGAAGGAGGAAGGCCTCCTGGAGGCCCTGGTCATGGTCCATGCCCACATTGGCAGCCAGGTGACGGATATCCGCAAGATCAAGGCGGCGGTGCGGGAGGCGGCCCAGACCTATGTGCAGCTCAGGAAGCTGGGGGCCCCTCTCCAGTACCTCAACCTGGGCGGGGGCCTGGCCGTGGACTACGACGGCTCCAAGACCAACTTCTACGCCTCCGCCAACTACACCCTTCCCGAGTACGCCGAGGACCTGGTCTACGTGACCAAGGAGGTGGTGGAGGCCCAGGGGGAGCCCCACCCCATCCTGGTCACGGAGTCGGGCCGGGCGGTCACCGCGTACCATGAGGTCCTGGTCCTCGAGGTCATTGACGTGATCACCCCCCCGGGGGAGACCCGGCCCAATCCTCCCCCGGAGGAGGCTCATCCCTTGGTCAAGGAGCTGTGGGAAAGCCTAGAAACCCTTTCCCCCAAAAACTTCCGCGAGGTCTACCACGACGCCTTCGCCGACAAGGAAACCCTGCAGACCCTTTACGACCTGGGGCTGGTATCCCTAAGGGACCGCGCCCTGGCGGAGGAGATCTTTTACCACATCGCCCGGCGGGTGTACGCCATCGTGCGGGATCTGCCCTACGCTCCCGATGAGTTTGAGGACCTGGAAAAGCTCCTGGCCGACAAGCTGGTTTGTAACTTTTCCATCTTTCAAAGCCTTCCCGATGCCTGGGCCATCCACCAGCTCTTCCCCATCGTCCCCCTAAGCCGCCTCCACGAGCCCCCCACCCGCCAGGCCACCCTGGTGGATATCTCCTGCGACTCCGACGGCAAGATCGACCGCTTCATTGACCTGCACGATGTGCGCCAGAGCCTGCCCGTCCACCCCATCCGCCCGGGGGAGGACTATTACCTGGGGGTCTTCCTGGTGGGAGCCTACCAGGACGTGTTGGGCAGCAACCACAACCTCTTCGGCCAGGTGGGGGAGGCCCACGTGGTGGTGGACGAGGAAGGGTTTGCCATCGAGCGCTTTGTCCCCGGGGAGACCGCGGAGAAGGTGATCGAGAAGATGGGCTTCACCGCCCGGGAGCTCTTCCTGGGCGTGGAGCGGCTGGTGCGGCAAAGCCGCCTCTCCCCCGTGGAAAAAGGGGCCTTCCTGGAACGGTATATGCGGGAGCTCCAGGGCTACACCTACCTGGAGGACTGAGGGGTCGTTAAGGGTTCGTTAAGGGGGACTAGGCCATCCTGGGGTCATGGCCCGGGTACATGTCCCCTATACTGGGGTTAGCTTGCACCCCACCCTCGAGCTCCTGGACCCCTTGCACCCTTTAAGGCGCAGAACGGCCCTATGGCTCTTGCCCATGGGTGCCCTTCTGGCCTCGGTAGCCTTTCTGGCCTCGAGGGCCGTGGGGTTGGACCCAGTGGACCGGGTCCTCCTCCCCTTTTTGGCCCTGGGGTTTTCCCTTTTGGCCCTCATCCTCTGGCGTTGGCCGCGCACCTCCCCCTGGGTCCTGGCCACAGCCCATGCCCTGGTGGCCTCCTACCTCCTGGCCAGCTTGGCCTACCAACTTCTTATCAGGCCCAACCCCATGGGCCTATCCCCCGCCGCTTACTGGGTGCCCTTTGTGTACTTCAGCAGCTTTCTCTTTTTTCAGACGCAGCAGGCGGTGCGCTTGGCCCTCCTCTACCTGCTCACCCTCTTTCTGCTTTCCCTCTTGGGAAGCGTTCGCGGCCATTTCCATGCGGAACACCTCAACGCCCTGGCCCAGTTCTTCGGGGCCAACCTGGCCTATGTGGGCCTTCTCTACATGCTGGTGCGGGTTAAGGAAGGGTACCTGGAGGCCCAGCTGGAAGCCTATACCGACCCCCTAACTGGGCTTAGGAACCGGCGTTATCTGGATCTGGTGCTTGAGCGGGAGCTCTTCCGCGTCCAGCGGTATAACCGACCCCTTTCCCTTATGATTTTGGACCTGGACGGCTTCAAGAGGGTGAACGATACCTACGGCCACCCCGTGGGGGACCGGGTGCTCAAAACCGTAGCCCGCTGCCTGGAAGAACACCTCCGGAAAAGCGACCGGGTCGTGCGCCTGGGCGGGGAGGAGTTCGCCATCCTCCTCGCGGAAACCCCCCTGGCCCAGGCGGTGCGCCTGGCCGGACGCCTGCGCCAGGCGGTGGCCGCCCTGAGGGTTCCGCCTGTGGCAGGGATGACCATCAGCATCGGGGTAGCCGAGGCCCGCCCTGATGACTCCCCCCTTTCCCTCCTGAAACGGGCCGACGAAGCCCTTTACCAAGCCAAACGCCGGGGGAAAAACCGGGTGGAGGTGGGCTAGCCCTTTTGCGGGGCCCCCAGGCATGGGCCAGGGTGGCCTTAGAGGCCCGCTTCCCGTCTTAGGGCCTCCACCCGGTCCGTCTCCTCCCAGGGGAAGCCCGCGCGGCCAAAGTGGCCGTAGGCGCTGGTGGGGGTGTAGATGGGCCTCAGGAGGTCCAGCTCCTCAATGATGGCCAAGGGCCGGGGATCAAAAACCCGCTTGGCGACCTCCGTGAGCTTCTCGTCCGGTAAGACCCCGGTGCCGAAGGTCTCCACCCGCAGGGAAACGGGCCGGGCTTTGCCGATGGCGTAGGCCAGCTCCACCATGGCCCGCCGGGCCAGGCCTGCCGCCACCAGGTTCTTGGCCATGTAGCGGGCGTAGTAGCTGGCGGAGCGGTCCACCTTGGTGGGGTCCTTGCCGCTGAAGGCCCCGCCCCCATGGGGCACCGCCCCCCCGTAGGTGTCCACGATGATCTTGCGCCCGGTAAGCCCGGTATCCGCATGGGGCCCCCCCAGGATGAAGCGGCCCGAGGGGTTGATGAGGTACTCCGTTTCCCCCTCCTTCAGGTACTCCGGGGGGATGGCCTGGCGCACCACCTCGCGGATCAGGTCCTCCCGGAGCTGGTCCTGCTCCACCTCGGGAGAGTGCTGGGCGGAAACCACCACCGTCTTCACGTAGAGGGGCCTATCCCCCTCGTAGACCACGGTGACCTGGGCCTTGCCGTCGGGGCGCAGGTAGGGAAGAAGACCCGTCTTGCGCACCTCCGCCAGGCGCATGGTGAGGCGGTGGGCTAAGGTGATGGGAAGGGGCATGAGCTCGGGGGTCTCATCGGTGGCGTAGCCGAACATCAGGCCCTGGTCCCCGGCGCCCACCCGGTCCAGGGGGTCGGTGGACTTGAGCACCCGCCATTCGTAGGAGAGGTTCACCCCGCCGGCGATATCCGGGGACTGCTCGTCAATGGCGGTGAGAACCGCGCAGGTGTCGGCGTCAAAGCCGTACTTGGCCCGGGTGTAGCCCACCTCCCTCACCGTCTTGCGCACCAGACCAGGAATATCCACATACCCCTCGGTGGTGATCTCCCCCGCCACGAACACCAGCCCCGTGGTAACCAGGGTTTCCGCCGCCACCCGGGCCTTCTTATCCTGGGCGATCAAAGCATCCAGGATGGCGTCGGAGATCCGGTCTGCCAGCTTATCCGGGTGCCCTTCCGTGACCGACTCGGACGTGACCAGCCTCAACTTGCGCACCTCCCTCGCCCCCCACCGGGGCAACCCTGATAGTATAGCACCCCCCTTTTCCCGTCCAGGGTATGATGGCGGCTTATGAAGGACCCTAGGCGGCCCATCGGCGTCTTTGACTCGGGGGTGGGCGGGCTTACGGTGCTTTCCGCTTTGCGCCGGGCCTTGCCCCAGGAGGATTTCCTCTACTTTGGGGACACCGCCCGGGTGCCCTACGGGAGCAAACCCCTCTCCATGGTGCGGCGCTTCGCCTGGGAGATCTCCGGGTTTTTGCTCCGCCAAGGGGTGAAGGCCATCGTGGTGGCCTGCAACACGGCGAGCTCCGCTGCCCTGCCGGACTTGGCCGAGGACCTTTCCGTACCCGTCTTTGGGGTTCTGGAACCCGTGGCCCAAGCCGCCCAAGGCTACGGCAAGGTGGGCCTCATCGGCACCCAGGCCACGGTGGAAAGCCGGGCCTACGAGCGCTACGTGGAGGTTTCCTGGGCCAAGGCCTGCCCCCTCTTCGTGCCCCTGGTGGAGGAAGGGCTTTGGGACGACCCCGTGGCCCTTTTGATAGCCCAGCACTACCTGGAGGAGGCCCCCCAGGACCTCGAGGCCCTGATCCTGGGCTGCACCCACTATCCCTTCCTCAAGGGAACCCTCTCCCAGGTGCTTCCCGGGGTGAAGCTCATAGACTCCGCCGAGGCCACGGCGGAAGAGGTGGCCAAGGCCTTAAGAGGGCAAGGGCTTTTGCACCCCATGGGCCAAGGCCGGGTGGTGCACTTCGTTACCGGGGACCCAGAGGGCTACCGCAACCTGGCGGAGCGCCTGGGGGTGAGGGTGGAGGAGCTTAAGCGGGTCAGCCTGGAGGAGCTTTGATGGCCAAGAAGCCCCTGATAGACCAGCTTCACCACGAGGACGCCTGGCGCCTTTTCCGCATCCTGGCGGAGTTCGTGGAAGGGTTTGAGACCCTTTCGGAGATAGAGGTGCCCTTGGTTTCCGTCTTCGGCTCCGCCCGCTTCGGGGAAGGCCACCCCGCCTACGCCCTGGGGTACCAGCTGGGGAAGGTCCTGGCCGAGGCGGGCTTCGGGGTGGTGACGGGCGGTGGGGGTGGGGTTATGGAAGCCGTCAACCGCGGAGCCTTTGAGGCGGGCGGGGTGAGCGTGGGCCTGAACATAGAGCTACCCCACGAGCAAAAGCCCAACCCCTACCAGACCCACGCCCTTTCCCTGCGCTATTTCTTCGTGCGCAAGGTGCTCTTTGTGCGCTACGCCCACGCCTTTGTCTTCCTGCCCGGGGGCTTCGGCACCCTGGACGAGCTTTCCGAGGTCCTGGTCCTCATCCAGACGGAAAAGGTCCACCCCTTCCCCGTCTTCGTCCTGGACCGGGGGTACTGGCACGGGCTTCTCGGCTGGCTCCGGTTCCTCCAGGAACAAGGAGCCCTAGACCCCAAGGACCTGGCCCTCATTACCCCCCTGGACTCCCCACAAGACGTGGTGCGGGCCCTGAAAGGTGTATCCTAGAAGGGATGCGGGTAGTCCTGGCCACGGGCAATCCCGGAAAGGTGCGGGAGCTTAAGGAGGGCCTAGCCCCTTTGGGCTGGACCCTTCTCTCCCTGGCCGATTTTCCCCTGCGCATGCCCAAGGAGGAGGGCACCACCTTCCTGGAAAATGCCCTCCTCAAGGCCGCTTACGTGGCCAAGACCACGGGGCTTCCCGCCCTGGCGGACGATTCGGGCCTCGAGGTGCCCGCCTTGGGGGGGGAACCCGGGGTCTACTCCGCCCGCTACGGGGGAAGGGAGACCGACCGGGAGCGGAACGTCTACCTCCTGGAAAGGATGCGCCACCTCAGGGGGGAGGAGCGCAAAGCCCGCTTCGTGGCGGTCCTGGTCCTGGCCTACCCCGACGGGCACCTGGAGGCCTACGAGGGCCAGGTGGAGGGGTATATCCTCGAGGCTCCCCGGGGGGAGGGAGGGTTTGGGTACGACCCCCTCTTCTACGTGCCGGAGGCGGGCAAGACCTTCGCGGAGATGTCCTTGGAGGAAAAGGCCCGGTACTCCCACCGGGGAAAGGCCCTAAAGGCCCTCCTTAAGGCCTATGAGCACGGACCCCCACCCCGGGAGATCTCCAAGCTGGAATGAGGCCGGATGAACCTCCTTTCGCCCCACATCGCCCTGTACCGCCTTTACGACCTGGCGGATGAGATCGACCTCTCCCGCCTGTCCACCCCTCGGCTACGCCTCTCCCGGCCTAGGCTGGGGGCGGTGCGCTTTGAAAACCCCCCGGCCCAGATAGAGCTGGGGGTGAGGAGCGTGGAGGGCATCTCGGGCCTGCTCACCGCCCGGCTTTACGAGTTCGGGGTGGCCTCCCTTTCCTTTCGCGTGCACCTGGGGGAAAAGGTGTCCTGGGAGGCTTTTCTGGCCAAGGCCCTGGCCTTGCCGGAGCTCCCTTTTTGGGAAGGATTTTTTCTGGCGGAGCTGGCGGCCCTCGAGCCCTACCTGCAAGGCGCCCTCCTGCGCCCCGAGGAAAAGCGCCTCAGCGAGGAGTTCACCGTCTACCACGCCTTGGGGATAGAGGGGGAAAAGGCCCATGCCCCCCCTGTGGACCTCACCCCCCTTTGGATGGGGGCCAAGGAGGAGTTCGCCCCCGAGGTCCGGCGGGAGATGGAGCGCTACCGCTACAGCTACTCCACCGAGGACCTGGCCCTTTTGGGCTTTGACCGGGTCCTCATCCTGGACTCGGAGGGCATCTGGGACGTGGCCGACCTGGTGGAGTTCGTGCACGCCCAGCTTCTGGAGCTTTCCTACTACGATGGGGTCCTCACCCAGGAGCTGGAAGCGGTGCCCCAGGTGCTCAGGCACCGGGGGCTTTGGGGCTATGGCCAACTCCAACGCCTAAGGCGGCACCTCATGGCCCGCCATGCGGAGATCGCCGACGTGCGGGCCAGGATGGAAGGGGCCTTGCGCATCACCGAGGACCTCTTTTACGCCAAGATCTACCGGGCGGCCCTCGAGCTTTACGGGGCCCACGAGCTGGAACGGAGCCTGGAGGAGAAGCTTAGGGTGTTAGAAGCCACCTACGAGATGGTCACCGAGGAGGTGGTCCACCTAAGAACCCAGGCGGTGGAGGTGGGCATCCTGGCCCTCATCGCCTTTGAGGTGGTGCGGGCCTTTTGGCATTAGGGGACTTGTGTCCTGGGGCCGTAGGGGTATACTGCAGCCTGCAGGGCGCGGGAAAAAACCAAGCGGAAACGCTACCAAGCGCCCGGAGGTGGGATATGAAACGAGCACTGGCAGCACTGGCCCTCGGCCTCTCCCTGGCCCTTGCCCAGGGGAAGATCACCGTCTGGACCCACTTTGGCGGTCCCGAGTTGGAGTGGCTCAAGGCCCAGGCCCAGGCCTACGAGAAGACCTCCGGCACCAAGGTGGAGGTGGTGGAGGTCCCCTTCGGGGACATCAAGCAGAAGTTCATCCTGGGAGCTCCCCAGGGGCAGGCCGCGGACCTGGTGGTCTCCATCCCCCACGACTGGCTGGGGGAGATGGCCCAGGCGGGGGTACTGGAGCCCATGGGGAAGTACGTGACGCAAAGCTACCTCTCCGACCTGCAAAGCGTGGCGGTGGAGGCCTTCACCTTCGGGGGTAAGCTCATGGGCCTTCCCGCCTTTGCGGAGAGCGTGGCCCTCATCTACAACAAAAAGTACGTGAAGGAACCCCCCAAGACCTGGGAGGAGTTCCTGGCCCTGGCCCAGAAACTCACCACCGGCTCCACCTTTGGCTTCCTCTACAACATCGGCGACCCCTACTTCAACTTCGGCTTCTTCCGGGCCTTTGGGGCGGAGAACGTCTTCGCCAAGGACGCCAAGGGCAACCTAGACCCCTCCAAACTCCTCCTGGGCGGCGAGGTAGGGGAAAAGGCCCTTTCCTTCATCAAGGATCTCCGCTTCCGCTACAACCTGGTGCCCGAGGGGGTGGATTACGGGGTGGCGGACGGGGCCTTTAAGGACGGGGCCTTGGCCATGATCATCAACGGCCCCTGGGCCCTAGGGGACTACAAGAAGGCCAAGATTGACTTCGGCATCGCCCCCTTCCCCACCCCGCCTGGAGCCAAGAACCCCTGGGGTCCCTTCCTGGGCGTGCAGGGGGTGGTGGTGAACGCCTACTCCAAGAACAAGACCGCCGCCGTCAACTTCGCCAAGACCCTGGTCACCGGCAAGAACCTGGTTTCCTTCAACCAGGCGGGTGGCCGCATCCCCGTGTCCAAGAGCGCCGCCAAGACCCTGGAAAAGGATCCGGTGGTGGCGGGCTTCTCCCGGGTGTTCGCCCTGGGCACCCCCATGCCCAACATCCCCGAGATGGGCAAGGTCTGGGGCCCCTGGGCCAACGCCATTAGCCTGGCCATCCAGCGGCCCGACTCCAACGTGAAGAAGATCGTGGAGGACATGGTGGCCGAGATCAAAAAGGCCATCGGCAGGTAATACCACCCCACCCGGGCTTTGCCCGGGTGGGGACCCCGGACCACACCCCGCAAGGAAAACATGCGCACACGTTCGGCCCCCTGCGGGAACCCCTTCCCCCGTGGGGGGCGTATCGTTAAACCATGAAACATCCTCCTGGTCTTACGGGTTTCCTCCTGGCCCTATCCCTCCTTTTGGGCCTCCTAATCCTCTCCACCGGGGTGGGCGTCCTGGGCTACCTGGTCCTGGAAGCCTACCTCGCCCCTCCGGGTTGGTCCATTCTGGTCTTGGCCCTTCTGGTGCTGGTGCCGGGAGCCATCCTGGTGGGGCGCCTTTTCCCTTGGCTCACCGACTGGTACTACTTCCTTCCTGCCCTCTCCTTCCTCCTGGTCTTCACCCTCTACCCCATCGCCCTCACCGTCTACTTGGCCTTCACCGACTACTCGGGGCGGAAAAACGGCTTCCCTGACCGCTCCACGGAAACCCGGGTGCTGAAACAGGAGGGCCCCAGGCTTACCCTGGAAGAACCCGTGCGGGAAGCCCTCCGCTGCGACCCTTGCACAGGAGAGCCCGTGGAGGTCTACAGCGAGGGGCACCGGGCCCGGGCCCGGATCCTGGAGGCCGAAGGCCCTACCCTTCTCCTGGACCGCACCCCTCCTTTCCCGGTGGAGTACGTGGCCAAGGTGAACGCCTTCCAGTTCGTGGGCTTGAAAAACTTCGGCTTTATCCTTTCCCAAGCCAGTAAGGCCCTTCTCCCCGTCTTCGCCTGGAACGTGGCCTTCGCCCTTAGCACCGTGCTTCTGAACGCCTTTTTGGGCTTGGTGCTGGGCCTCATCCTCAATAACAAAGCCTTGAAGTTACGGAACTTTTACCGCACCGTCCTCATTGTTTCCTGGGCGTTGCCGGGGGTGATCACCGTGCAGGTCTTTGTGGCCCTTCTCAACTATAACTTCGGGGCCATCAACCGCCTCCTGGGGGTCCTGGGCGTCTACCCCATCCCCTGGCTCAACGACCCCGACTGGGCCAAGGTGGCCATCCTATTGGTGAACCTGTGGCTCGGCTTCCCCTACATGATGACCGCCACCTTGGGCGCCCTTTCCACCATCCCCGACGAGCTCTATGAGGCCGCCAAGGTGGACGGGGCCACCCCCTGGCAGGCCCTTTGGGGCATCACCCTTCCCCTTTTGGAAAAGCCCATGGTCCCCATCCTGCTCTCCTCCTTCGCCTTTAACTTCAATAACTTCTACATCATCTACCTGCTCACCGGCGGGGGGCCCGCCCAGGAAGGCCGCCTGGCCACGGCCCAGGCCACGGACATCCTCATCTCCTGGGCCTACAAGACCGCCTTCAGCGCCGAGGGGCAGTCCGCCTATGGCCTGGGGGCGGCCATCAGCCTCCTCATCTTCGCCATCACCGTGGCCATCAGCCTGGTGAACTTCCGCGTCACCGGTGCCCTACGGGAGGTGAGGTAGATGCGGCGGCTTTTCGCCTTCCTCCTTTTCGGGTTCGGCCTCTATGGGGTCTACTGGTTCGCCCTAAACCGCCTCTTTGACGAGGGTTCCTACCGCAAGCAGGTGGCCTTCGGCAGCGTCTTCGTGCCCTATGGCTGGGCGTACGCCCTGGCCATCCTTCTGGGCCTGGTCCTCCTGGTCCTCTTCTACAGCCTGGTCTACACCCTGCTGGCGAACCGCCTCCAGGGGCGCAAGCGAAGCCCCTGGCCCCTTTTCTGGCAAGGGGTGACCCACCTCTTCCTCTGGGTGCTGATCCTCCTCGTCTACTACCCCGTGGTCCAGGTGGTGGCCGCCAGCTTTGATCCCACCAACAACCTCTTCAGCTTCCGCAGGCCGGACACGGGGTTTCTCCTCCTGGACGCCAAGGTAATCCCTTACGTGCCCGAGCCCTCCCTGGAAAACTACGCCAAGCTGGTGGAGGGGGTGGTCCTTTACCCTTACCAGGTGGGCCTCCTCCTGCTTTCGGGGCTAGGGCTATGGGGCGTGGCCCTGGTCGGCCTCCTAAGGCGGCTAAGGCCTGGGGAGGACTGGATGGACCTCTGGCAAGGAAGGGCTTTGCTCCTCCTGGCCCTGAGCGTATTCGCCCTGGCCCTTACCCTTTCCCCCAAGCAGTTCACCGGCCAGGGCACAGAGACCAAGTTTCTCCTCTGGGTGCGAAATACCTTTCTCATCTCGGGGCTTACGGGCCTTCTGGCCGTCTTGCTCACCGCCACCGCCGGCTACGCCTTCGCCCGCTTCCGCCACCTGCCAGGGCGGTATCCCCTCCTCCTTTTCTTCATCTTCGTGCAGATGTTCCCCGGGTTTCTGGCCCTGGTGGCCATCTACTACCTGCTTTCCCGGCTGGACCTCCTGAACACCTTCACCGGGCTTGTGCTGGCCTACTCGGGGGGCATCATCAGCTTTGGCACCTGGGTGTACAAGGGGTATTTGGAGAGCATCAGCCCGAGCCTCGAGGAGGCGGCCATGGTGGACGGGGCCACCAAGTGGCAGGTCTTCACGAGGATTCTCCTCCCCCTTTCCGCCCCCATGTTCGTCTTCATCTTCCTGCTGCAGTTCGTGGGCACCTACTCGGAGTTCGTCCTGGCCAACCTGGTCCTCACCGGGGTGGAGAGCTGGAACGTGGGCGTGGGGCTTAGGAGCTTCACCACCGGCCAGTTCCAGACCAAGTGGGGGATCTTTGCCGCCGCCAGCGTGCTGGGCTCCTTGCCCATCCTCTTCCTCTTCTATGGCTTCCAGCAGTACTTCGTCTCCGGTTATACGGCGGGGGCGGTCAAGGAGTAACGCCATGGCCCACCACCATGACCTGGAGCACCTCCATCCCCCCTTGCCGGAGCTGGGGGAGGAGGTGAGCTTTTTCCTGGAAACCGAGGCCAAAGAGGGGCTCTTCCTTTACGAGAAGGATGGGGAGATCCACAAAAAACCCATGCAACGGGCCAAAGGAGGCCTAAGGGCACGGGTTCCCGTGCACAAAAGCCCTTTTCGCTACTGCTTCCTCCTGCCCCAGGGCTTCTGGGGAAGCCATGGGCTGGAAAAGAGCCTTCCCCGCTACGACCGCTTCTTCCACCTCCTGGCGGGGCCCCTTCCCCCCAGGTGGGCCCTGGGCACGGTCTACTACCAGATCTTCCCCGACCGCTTCCGCCAGGGGCGCCCAGAGCTTGCCCCCCAGGATGGGGAATGGCTCCTCATGGGCAAACCCATCCGCAAAAAGGCCTGGAACGAGCCCCCGGGTCCGGAAGGGGCCTGGGAGTTCTACGGGGGGGACCTTTGGGGTGTCCTCGAGGCCCTCCCCTACCTGGAGAGCTTGGGGGTGGAAGCCCTCTACCTCACGCCCATCTTCCAAAGCAGAAGCAGCCACCGCTACGACACCGAAGACTACCTGCGGGTGGACCCCCACCTGGGAGGGGAGGAGGCCTTGGAAGCCCTTTATAGGGCCTTGGAGGAAAAGGGCATGCGTCTTTTGCTGGACGGGGTCTTCAACCACGTGGGGGCCACCCACCCCTGGTTCCAAAGGGCTTTGGAGGACCCCCAAAGCCCGGAACGGGGCATGTTCACCTTCTACCCCGATGGCTCCTACGCCGCCTTCTGGGGGTTAAAATCCATGCCCAAGCTGGACTACGCCTCCCCCCTCACCCAGGAGCGCTTGATCTATGGCCGACGGGCCCCCATCCGCCACTGGATGCGTCTGGCCCACGGTTTCCGGCTGGACGTGGCCCACTCCCTGGGGGAAGGGGGGACCAACCGCAAAAACACCCACTGGCTTCGCGCCCTGGCCCGGGCGGCCAAGGAGGAAAGGCCCGAGGCCCTAGTGATCGGCGAGCTTTCCTACGACGCCACCCCCACCCTGAGGGCCCATACCCTGGACGGGGCCATGCACTACGCGGGCTTCGCCCATCCGGTGATGGCGTGGCTTTCCGGTCGGGACGTGTACGGGCGGGAAGTAACCCTGAGCGCCCAGGAGGCCTGGGCGGTCCTCTGGGACCACTACCAGGCCCTGCCCCTCCAGGTTAGGCACGCCATGTACACCCTCCTCTCCTCCCACGACATCCCCCGGGCCCTTTGGCGGCTTAAAGGGGATGTGGAACGCTTTAAGCTGGCCTATGCCCTTCTCTTCGCCTTCCCGGGAAGCCCCGCCATCTACTACGGGGACGAGGTGGGCCTTTCCCAGCCCAACCCCTACAGGAGGTGGCAGGGGGACCCCTACTGCCGGGCCCCCTTCCCCTGGGAGGAGGAAAAGTGGAACCGGGAGCTCTTGGCCTTCATGCGCAGGCTGGTCCAGCTTAAGCGCACCCACCCGGTCCTGCGTTTGGGGGGGCTTTTGCCCTTGGGGGCGGGGCAAGGGGTCCTGGCCTTCAAAAGGCGCTACCAGGGCCAGGAGGTCTGGGCCTTCTTCGCCCCCGAAGGGGCCAGGCTCACCCTCCCCCGGGGGCTGGACCTGTTGACGGAAAGGGAGGTGGAAGGGGAAGTGGAGGCCTCTTACCTCCTCTTCCAACCCTTATAATGGGAAGCCATGCGGCTTAAGCGGCTTAAAAGGTTCGGCCCAAAGGCGCGGCGGATGGGCAAGCCCCAGGTCCCACCCAAAGAGGCTTTCCCAAATGGGAAAGACCTCCTGGTGCGGATGGAAACCCTAAAGGAGGAAGACCCCATCGCTCCAGGCTTCCGTAGGCGGCTTGCCGCCTGGCTCCAGGAGGCCATAGCCCGCTGGGAGAGCCTCACCCCAGAGGAGCGCAAGCGGCTCCTCTCCCTCCTCGCTGGGCTTCTTTCCCTCCTGCCCCTTGGGCGGCTGGGCCGGGCAGGCTTCCTCCTGGAAAGGGCCCTGGGCCCGGGTAGCCAGGCGACCCTCTCCCTCCTCCTGCGCCTCCTAAGGCGCCAGGTCTAACCGGTATACTGGGCTTTTGTGCGGGATGTCCTCGAGGTCCTGGAGTTCCCCAAAGTCCGCGCCCTCCTAGCGGAAAGGGCCAAGACCCCCTTGGGGGAGGAGCTGGCCTTAGCCCTGGCCCCCCTGCCCAAGGAGGAGGCGGAAAGGAGGCTTGCCCTCACCCAGGAGGCCTTGGCCTACCCCTACACCCTCCCCGAGGCCGGGGCCCTGAGGGAGGCTTACCGCAAGGCTCAAGGAGGGGCCAGGCTCTCCGGCCTCGAGCTTCTCCAGGCCGCCCAGGCCCTCCAGGAAGCCCTGGCCCTCAAGGGGGAACTCCTCGCCTTGCAAAACCACCTGGGCCAGGTGGCGGCGGGCATTGGGGAGCACGGGGCCTTTCTCCTTCGGGTGAAAAAGACCCTGGACGAGGAAGGGGCGGTGCGGGACGAGGCCAGCCCCAAACTCCTCGCCATCCGCCGGGAGCTTAAGCCCTTGCGCCAGCAAATCCTAGACAGGCTTTATGCCCTCTTAGACCGCCATCCCGAGGCCGTCCAGGACCGGTTCGTCACCGTGCGCCGCGAGCGCTACTGCATCCCCGTGCGGGCAGGGATGGCCCAGAAAATACCCGGTATCCTCCTGGACGAATCCGAGTCCGGGGCCACCCTCTTCATAGAACCCCTCCCGGTGGTGAAGCTGAATAACCGCCTCCAATCCCTCCGCTTCCAGGAGGAGGAGGAGGTCAACCGCATCCTAAGGGAGCTTTCGGAAGCCCTGGCCCAGGATGAAGCCCTTCCCGGCACCCTAAGGGCCCTGGCCCTGTTGGACCTCATCCAGGCCCAGGCGGCCCTGGCCCGGGACCTGGGGCTTAAAAAGCCCCAGTTTGGCGAAGGGTATGAGCTTGGGGAAGCCTTCCACCCCCTGATCCCGAACCCCGTCCCCAACTCCTTTAGCCTGGACGAGGAGAAACGCCTCATCCTCATCTCCGGCCCCAACATGGGGGGGAAGACCGCCCTCCTAAAAACCCTCGGCCTGGCGGTGCTCATGGCCCAGTCGGGGCTTTTCGTGGCCGCCAAGAGGGCCATCTTGGCCTGGCCCGATAGGGTCTTCGCCGACATCGGCGATGAGCAATCCCTTCAGGAAAACCTCTCCACCTTCGCCGGGCACCTGCAAAGGCTTAAGGAAATGCTGGAAGGGGCCACGGCCCGGAGCCTGGTCCTCATAGACGAGCTGGGAAGCGGCACCGACCCCGAGGAGGGGGCGGCCCTCTCCCAGGCCATCCTCGAGGCCCTCCTGGAGAAAGGGGTTAAGGGCCTGGTCACCACCCACCTCTCCCCCCTGAAGGCCTTCGCCCAGGGGCGAAGGGGCATCCAAAACGCCTCCATGCGCTTTGACCTGGAGGGTTTACGCCCCACCTACGAGCTGGTCCTGGGGGTGCCGGGGCGCAGCTACGCCCTGGCCATCGCCAGGAGGCTTGCCCTGCCTGAGGCGGTGCTGAAGCGGGCGGAAAGCCTCCTGCCCCAAGGAGGCAGGCTGGAGGCCCTCCTGGAGGAGCTGGAGGCGGAAAGGTTGCGCCTGGAGGAGGAGCGAAGCCGGCTCCTTTCCCATTTGGCCCAGGTGGAGGCCCTAAGGCAACGGCTGGAGGAGCGGGAAGCCCGTTTTGAGGAGGAGCGGGCGCAAAGGCTCAAGGCCCTAGAGGAGGAGGTCCGTCAGAAACTCCTCAAGGTGGAGGGGGAACTCAAGGCCCTCAAGGAAAAGGCCAGAACCCAGGGGAAAAAGGATGCCCTGCGGGAACTTCTGGCCCTGAGGGAACGGTACGCCAGGAGCACCCCCATGGGTGCCTTGGAGGTGCCTAGGGGCCTCGAGGCGGGGCAGATGGTGGAGATCCCCTCCCTGAAGCGCCAGGGAAGGCTTCTGGAGCTGAGGGGAGAGGAGGCGTTGGTCCAGGTGGGCCCGGTGAAGATGACGCTGAAGGCCAAGGAGCTCACCCCCTTAAAGGCCCAGGAAACCCCCAAGGCCATCGGCCTAAAGCCGCGAAGGGAGGTAAAGGAAGTGGACCTCCGGGGGCTTACCGTGGAGGAAGCCCTCCTGGAGGTGGACCAGGCCCTGGAGGAGGCCCGCTCCTTAGGCCTTCCCACCTTGCGCCTCCTCCACGGCAAGGGCACCGGGGCCCTTAGGCAGGCCATCCGCGAGGCCCTAAGGCGGGACAAGCGGGTGGAGACCTTCGCCGACGCCCCTCCCCACGAGGGCGGGCACGGGGTCACGGTGGTGGTGCTAAAAGGAGCGGCCCTCTAAGGCCTCTATGCGCTGGCGGATGGCCGAGGGCAAGGGAGCCGGCCTTCCCCCTTCCAGCCACACCTGGACGGTTTTGCCCCGGGCGGCTTCCTCCCCCTTGGCCAAGAGGAGGTACTCCATGTCAAAGCTGCTCCGCCCCAGGCGCACCACCCGCACCCCCACCTCCACCGGATCCTCCAGGAGGATGGGCCGCAGGAAATCCACCTCCGCCCGGGCCAGGATGAAGTGCCCCTTTTCCACCCAGTCCCTTTCCAGTCTCCCAAAATAGGCGGCGCGGGCCACCTCAAAGTAGGTGAGGAAGACGGCGTTGTTCACGTGGCCTAAGGCGTCCAGGTCGCGGAAGCGCACCTGTATGGGCACGGATACGGGAAACCCCTCCATAGACCAAGAGCCTAACACAACTGACCCACGGGTCAGGTATAGTGGGGCCATGGAAACCACCTGGGACCTAACCCCCCTTTTCCCCGGTCTGGAAAGCCCCGAGTTCCAGGCGGCCTGGGATGGGGTGGGGAAGCGGATCCATCAGCTTAAGGAGCTGGTGGAAGGGGAAGCCTCCCTAGGGGAGGTCCTCGCCACCCTGGATGCCCTAACGGAGGAAGCCACCCCCCTTTGGGCCTACCTCTACGCCCGCTTCAGCGCCGACACGGGCGACGAGGCCGCCTTGGCCAAGCTTTCGGAGCTGGAGGTGCTCTTCCTGGATTTTGCCCGTATAAGGCCCCGCCTCACCCGCTACCTGGCCCTACAGGACCCGGAGGAGGCCGGCCCTTACCGCATCCTGGTGGAGGAGGCCAAGGAGGAGGCCCTGCACATGATGCCCGAGGGGGAGGAGGTCCTGGCCGCGGAGCTTTCCCTTTCCGGGCGCCAGGCCTGGGCCAAACTCCACGAGAACCTCACCAGCCAGATCACCGCGGTGGTGGACGGGGAGGAGTTGCCCCTCACCAAGGTGCGCAACCTCTACTTCCGCCCCGAGGAGGAGGTGCGAAGGAAGGCCTACCAGGCGGAGCTTAAGGCCTGGGAAGCCCACCAGGTGCCCCTGGCCTACGCCCTAAACGGGGTCAAGGGGGAGGCCTCGGTGCTGAACCGCAGGCGGGGGTACCGGGAGGACCTCGAGCCCAGCCTGCACAAAAACCGCATCACCAAGAAGGCCCTTTCGGCCCTCCTCGAGGCGGTCAGGGAAAGCCTCCCCCTATTCCGCCGCTACTACCTCCTAAAGGCCAAGGCCCTGGGCAAGGAGAGGCTGGACTGGTGGGACCTCTTTGCCCCCATCGGCAAGGGCCGGCGCTGGACCCTGGAGGAGGCCCGGGACTTCATCCGGGAAAAGCTCGCTACCCTGGTCCCCCAGGCCGCCGAAGTGGCGGAGGCCGCCTTTAGGGAGCGCTGGATGGACCTCCTGCCCCGGAAGGGCAAGGTGGGCGGGGCCTACTGCATGCCAAGGGGTGGGGGAAAAAGCCTCATCCTGGCCAACTACGAGGAGAGCTTTGAATCCGTCTCCACCCTGGCCCACGAGCTGGGCCACGCCTACCACAACTTCGCCCTGGCCCAGGTGCCCGCCTCCTTAAGGGAGGTGCCCATGACCCTGGCGGAAACCGCCAGCATCATGAACGAGACCCTGGTGGTGGAGGCGGCCCTCAAGGAGGCCTCTCCCGAGGAGGGGCTTTTGATCCTGGACGCCTACCTGCAAGGGGCGGCCCAGGTGGTGGTGGACATCTATAGCCGCTTCCTCTTTGAGTCCTGGGTGTTTACCCGGCGAAAGGCCCGGGAGCTTTCCCCCAGGGAGTTCAAGGAGCTCATGCTGAAGGCCCAGCAGGAGGCCTACGGGGAGGCCCTGGCCAGCCATCATCCCTACATGTGGGCGGTGAAGGGGCATTATTACGGCGCCGACTTCTACAACTACCCCTACACCTTTGGCCTTCTCTTCGGCTTGGCCGTGTACCAGGAGGCCAAGGAGGACCCGGGCTTCGCCGAGCGGTACGGGGAGCTCCTGGCCTCCTCGGGCATGTACCGGGCCAAGGAGCTGGCGGCCCGCCATGGCTTTGACCTGGAAAGCCCCGCCTTCTGGCAGAAGGGCCTAAAGGTCCTGGCGGATAGGGTGGAGGAGTACGAGAGGAGGCTTTAACCTCACCCTGTCCCGGGCCCTCGCCCAGGCGAGTCCCTTCCGGAGCCTGGGCCTTGGGCTGGCCAAGGGCAGGGCTAGGGCCACCTGACCATTTTCTGACCGGGCAAGGTAGGCTATGGGGGATGCGCCTTCTCGTCCTTTGCACCCACAACTCCGCCCGTAGCCAGATGGCGGAGGGTTGGCTCCGGCACCTGGCCCAGGAGATGGGGGTGGACCTCGAGGTCCACTCCGCCGGCACCGAGAAGACCTTCGTCAAGGAGGAGGCCAAAAGGGTGATGGCCGAGGTGGGGGTTGACCTGGGGGGGCACTTTTCCAAAACCCTCCTGGAGGTGCCCAACCCCTGGGAGTTTGACCTGGTCCTCACCGTGTGCGACGCCGCACGGGAAGCCTGCCCCGCCTACCCCGCCAAGACGGAAAAGCGCCACGTCTCCTTCCCCGACCCTTCGGGAAAACCCCTGGAGGAGTGGCGCCGGGTGCGGGACGCCCTGGGGCGCATGGCCCGGTACCTGGTGGAGAACCTAAGGGCAGGGCGCATCCCCACGGATGAGGAGCTGAGGGAGGCCGCAAGGTAGCCCCACTGGGCTCACTAGGCCTCCAAGTCCCCCACGTGGATGGCCGCCACCCCCAAGGTGAGGAGCTCGTAGCGCACCCGAAAGCCCGCCTCCTCCATCATGGCCTTTAGGGCCTCTGGGGGGGGAAAGGCCTCCACGCTTTCCGGGAGGTAGCGGTAGGCCCCAAAGCTTCCCGAAACCAGCCCCCCCAGGAAGGGCAAGACCCTTTGGAAGTAGACCCGGTAGACCAGGCCAAAGGCCCCCCTTGGGGGCGGGGGAAACTCCAGGATGACCAGCCGCCCCCCAGGGGCCAGGACCCGGCGTAGCTCGAGGAGGGCCTTGCGGTAGTCGGCAAAGTTGCGGAAACCAAAGGCGATGGTGATGGCATCAAAGCTCCCTCCAAGGAAAGGAAGGGCCAGGGCATCCGCCTCCAGGAACTCCACCCCCAGGCCCTGCGCCTGGGCTTTCCTGCGGGCAAGCTCCAGCATGGGCGGGGCGAAGTCCGCCCCCACCACCTCCGCAAGGGGGGCCCTCCTCTTGAGCATCAGGGCCAGGTCCCCGGTACCCGTGGCCAGGTCCAGGATGCGCCTGGGACCCTTCTCCAGGGCCAAGGCCACCGCCCGCCTGCGCCAGCGCAGATCGGCCCCGAAGGAAAGAAGCCGGTTCAAGAGGTCGTAGCGGGGGGCGATCTCGGAAAACATGCGCCGCACCCGCTTGGCCTTTTCCTCCGGGGAAACCGCCACGGAAGGAGTCTAACACCTTCCAGGACTTTAGACCCCCGGGGCTAGGGTACAATCTTGGGCGTGTTGACGGACGAGAGGCGCCTAGGCGTCCTGGTGGCCTTGGGAGGAGGGGCTCTTTTCCTCCTCTGGTACCTGGCCCCCTGGGCGGTACCCCATCGCCTTTTTGGCGGCGAGGGCGTGCTCCTAAGCCCCTTCGGCCACCACCTGCCCCAAGGAAGCCTGCCCCCCGGCTACCAGGATGGCTGGCTCCTTGGGGTCTTCTACCCCTCCCTGGCCTGGCTGGCCCTTACCCTGGTCCTGGCCTGGACCCCCAAGCCCGCCCGGAAGCTCTACCTCCTGGGGATCCTGGGCCTAGGCCTCTTCCTCCTCACCTACCTCCTCTTCCAAGCCAGCGTGGCCCAGGTGAACGCCGGAGCCGAAAGGCCCATCCTCAGGCGGTACAGCCTGGGGCTTGGGAGCTACGCCACCTTGGCCTTTAGCCTGTACCTCCTCCTTTTGGCCCGGCTTTTTTCCCCGGGGGGCCTGGCCTTCTTGGTGCGCCGCCGGGGGGTAGTGGTGCCCCTCTTCTCCCTCCTCCTGGCCTCCTTGCTGGGCGGGGTCATCGTGGCGGTGATGAAGAAGGCCCCAGGGGAGGCCCAAAGCCTGAGGGAAGCCCTGATGCTGAAGCTGGACCTCATCACCTACACCTACCAGCTCCTCTATAGCCCCCTGGTCAACCCCTCGGGCTTCCTGCAAAGCCTCCTTCTGGCCACCCCCTTGATCTTCACCGGGCTGGCCGTGGCCTTGGGCTTCCGCGGGGGGCTTTTCAACATCGGGGCCCCGGGGCAGCTCATCCTGGGGGCCATCGCCGCCATGCTGGTGGGGGTGTACCTGCCCGGTCCCAGGTGGCTGGTCTTGCCCCTGGCCATCCTGGCCGCCGCCCTGGCCGGGGGGCTTTGGGGCGCCCTTCCGGGATGGCTTAAGGCCCGCTTTGGGGCCCACGAGGTGATCAACACCATCATGCTGAACTACATCGCCGCAAGCCTTTTCCTCTTCCTTATCTCCGCCAACGAGTACAAGTTCTTTGGGCGCACCCTGTATTTGCCCTTCAAGTACCCGGGCTACGAGGCCCGGAGCCACGAGATCCGCCCCGAGGCCCGCATCCCCCACTGGACCGAGCTGGTGGCCCCGGGCGGGGAGCTTTCCTTCGCCCTACCCTTGGCCCTCCTCTTGGGCCTCCTGGGCTACTTCCTTACCCGGAAGAGCCTAGGCCATCGGGTGCTCCTGGGCCTCCTTGGGGGTGCGGTGGGCTATGGGATGGGGGGCCTTTTGCCTGGACCCACGGTGAGCTTTGGCCCCGACCTCACCTCGGTGCGGCTTAACGGGGCCTTCCTCCTCGCCCTTTTGGCCCTTTTCTTCTTCCACTTCTACGTCTTCCGCACCGTGGGGGGGTATGAGCTCAGGGCCATGGGCCTAGCCCCCAAGGCCGCGGAGTACGGGGGGGTGCTGGCCGGGCGGAAGGTGGTGCTCATCATGTTCCTGGCCGGGGCTTTGGCGGGCCTGGCCGCCACCCACTACGTGCTGGGGGGAGGGATTGACGAGTACCGCCTGAAGCAAGCCCTTCCCTACTCTGTGGGTTTTGACGGCATCGCCGTGGCCCTCATGGGCCAGAACACCCCCTTGGGGGTAGGCCTGGCCGCTTGGCTCTTCGGCATCCTCCTCACCGGGGGCTTGCAGGTGAACCTACAGCTGGGCATCAGCCGGGAACTGGTGGCGGTGCTTCAGGCCTTGATCGTGCTCTTCATCGCCGCCGGGGGTTTCCTGCCCCGCTACTTCACCGATCCCCTGAGGGCAGCGGAGGTGGAGGTTAGGGAAGAGGCCCGCAAACGGGAGGAAAGGGGGGAGGCCCGATGAACCTGGACACGGCCTTTTGGATCGCCCTCTTCTTCTCCACCCTGCGCCAGACCACCCCCCTTTTGCTCACCGCCTTGGGAGGGATGTTCTCCGAAAGGAGCGGGGTGGTGAACATCGCCCTCGAGGGCATCATCCTCTTCGGGGCCCTCACCGCAGCGGTGGTGGTGGAAAGGCTGGAGTACGCCCTAGGCCCCGGACCCCATCCTTGGCTTCCCTGGGTGGGGGTCTTGAGCGCCATGGCCGTGGGTGGGCTGGTGGCCTGGGTGCACGCCGTGGTTTCCCTCAAGTACCGGGCAGACCAGATCATCAGCGCCACCGCCATCAACCTCCTGGCCCTGGGAGCCCCCAGCCTGGTGCTTACCTACTTCTACGGCAACGCCACCAACTCCAAGGAGGTGGTGAACCGCCTCCCCCTCCTAGGCCCCGAAGGCTTTGCCCTTTCCCCCCTGGTCTACCTGGCCTTTCTCCTGGTGCCCCTATCCTGGTGGGTCCTCTTCAAGACCCCCTTTGGCCTTAGGCTTCGGGCCGTGGGCGAGCACCCCGAGGCCGCCGACACCTTGGGGGTGAACGTGTACCGCATGCGCTACATCGGGGTGGTTCTCTCCGGGATCCTGGCGGGCCTCGCTGGGGCCTACCTGGCCATCGGCTTCCTCAACCAGTTTGTGCGGGGCATGTCGGCGGGCATGGGCTTCATCTCCCTGGCGGCCATGATCTTCGGCAAATGGCACCCCTTGGGCATCCTCTTCTCCACCCTGCTATTCGGCTTCGCCAGCGCCTTGGCCATTCAGCTTCAGGGTACGGAGATCCTGCCCGCGGTCTTGGTGCAGGCCTTCCCCTACGTGGTCACCGTCTTGGTCTTGGCAGGCTTCATGGGCAAAAGCCGCCCTCCGGCCGCGGTGGGCAAGCCCTACGAGAAGTAGGGTCACGGGGTCCAGGTTTTGGCCAGCTGCCCAAAGCGGCGGCCTAGGGTGAGGGTACTACCGTCTTGGAAGCGAAGGATCACCTGCCCCCTGCCCAGGGTGAAGTCCACCACCTCCTCCCCGGCCAGGCCCTGGACAAAGTGGGCGAAGCCATCCGAGCGCAGGTAAAGAAAACCCTCCCCCAAAGGGGTTCGCAGAAAGACCTGGGCCTCGGTGCCCTGGCGGTTCAAGGCCATCCGGCTCACCCAAAGGGCAAAAACCTGGGCTCGGCTCATCCCCGTCACGCCAGCTCCTCTTTGGTTACCTCCAGCGTCTTCCCCTCTTCCAGCAAAACCTCCACCGTCCCCTTCAAGGGATTCACCTTCTGCACCTTCCCGCAGACCCCGGCCTTGGTGCAGACCCGGGCGTTTTTGCGGGGAAGTTCCGCCAGAAGCTCCTGGTATACCGGGTGCTCATAGGCCAGGCAGCAAAGGAGCCGGCCGCAGGGGCCGGAGATCTTCTCCGGGCTTAGGGGAAGCCCCTGGTCGCGGGCCAGCTTGATGGACACCTGGGCAAAGCCCTGGAGCCAGGTGGAGCAGCAACTCTCCATCCCACAAGCCCCCAAGGTTCCCAAATAGGCGGCCTCCTCCCGGGGGCCCTCCGCCAGGAACTCCACCCGGGCCCCAAAGCGTTCGGCAAGCTCCCGGGTAAAGCGCCGGAGGTTGACCCGCTCCTCCGCAGCGTAGTGCACGGAAAGGTGGCGGCCATCCAGGGTGAAGTCGCACCCCAGCACCTTAGCCCTCACCCCCTCTTCCTGAAGACGGGCCCGCAGGTAAAAGGCCGCCTCCTCCGCCTTGGCCCGGAGCCTTGAGGCCAGGTCCAGATCCTCCTTGGTGGCCAGGCGCACCACCTCCCCCGCCTCCTTTTCCTTGCGGGGCGGGGTGCGCACCTTTCCCACCTCCAAGCCCCGGCTGGTGCGCACCACCACATACGCCTCCAGGGGAGGGGGCTCCCCCTGGAAGCGAAAGTAGCGCAGGACAGGGGTGCGGGCTTTGCGCAGATCGGCGTGCAAGCGAACGCCCACGGTCATGTTTCCAAGTCTAAGGCCAAGCGGGCCAGGACCAGGTCCGGGCTCACATAGCGCTCCAAGGCTTCCCGAGCAGCCTCCAGGGCCAAAAGCGCCCCGGGCGAGTGGCGAAAAGCGGCGTAGAGGGCGAAGAATCCCTCCTCTTCCTCTAAGAGTTCCTTGAGAAGGGCTACCCTCGCCAATGGCGGCCTGCGCCCCACCTCCTTGGCCCTTTCCATCCGGGCCCGGAAGGCCGGGAGGTCCGCCAGAGCCCGCAAAAGCCGGCCCGGGGCCCCGGCGGCGTAGGCCAGAAGCTCGGGATCCTGGGTCAAGGGGTAAAGCTTCTCCTCGGGAACCGGAGGGAAGGCCACCTCCAGAACCCGGCTGGCCAGAGTGGGAAGGAGGGTGGCGCGGCCTGGGGCGATGAGGACAATGCGCCCGTAGGAAGGAGGTTCTTCCAGAAGCTTCAACAGGGCGTTGGCCGCAGCCTCGGTGAGGAGGTGGGCGGAGTCCAGGATGGCCACCTTGACCCGCTCCCGGGGATGGGTGGCGAACCAGGCGAAAAGGGGTTCCACCTCCTCGAGGCGGATCTCCCCCTGCCCCTTCAGGCCCCGCTCCTTGGGGCCGATCTCCAGGAGGTCGGGGTGCTCCCCCAGGGCAGGGGGGGGAAACCCCCGGTTGAGCCCCCAGGCATACCAACGGGCCACCCGCCGCCTCCCCACCCCTTCCGGACCCGAGAAGAGCAAGGTGGAGGCCCCAAGCCGGGGCAAAAGCTCCAAAACGGCCTCGTGGCCGATTATTCCCCAAGGGTCAGCCGGGTGTAGAGCCATGGGGGAAAGCCTTCCTCCGCTAGGCGGTGGGCCACCGCCTCCAGGTCGTAATCCACCCGGAAAAAGGAGATCCGGTCCCCTTCCCAAAGGGCAAAGGCCGCCCCCGGCACATGGTCGCGGGGCTGGCCCACCGAACCCGGGTTGGCCAGGGCCCGCACCGTGGGGGGCAGGAGGAGCTCGCCCCCCTCGGTAAAGCGCTGGTAGCGCACCCAGGGGCGGGGCCCGGAAAGCTCCAAGAAAGCTCCCGCCAGATGAGTGTGCCCGTGAAAGGTGAGGCGGTGCTCCGTGCAGGCGAAGGCCTGGCGGGCCAGTTCCAGCTCATCCAGGTACTCCAGGGGGTCACAGGGGCTGCCGTGCACCAAAAACGCCCCATCCACCTCCTTCTGCCAGGGCCAGGAGGCGAGGAAATCCAGGTGCCTTTGGGAAAGCCTCTTCCGTTGCCAGGCCAGGATCTCCAGGACCACCCCCTCCTTTGGCAGACGGTCCAGGGCCAAAAGCCAAGCGTCGTGGTTGCCCAGAACGCACTGGGCCTCCACCTCCATGAGCCAGTCCAACACCCGGTCCCCATCCGGGTAGTAGCCCACGGCATCCCCCAGGAAAAGCACCCGGTCAAAAGGGGGTGCGGCCTCCAGCACCGCTTCCAGGGCGGGCCAGTTGCCGTGGATGTCGGAGAGGACCAGGTAACGCACGGCCTTTAGAATACCATGAGGGTTATGGTTTCCTCACTGCTGGAACAGCTTTCCGCGGACCTCGAGGTCCTCTCGGAACACGTGAGGGCAGGACTGGACGAGTTCGGCACCCTGTACGGCTACCTGGAGGGAGGACGGGGAGGAAGGACCTACCTCCTCCACGCCCCCTACGAGGAGGCCCTGGCCGTGCTCCAGGCCCTAAACGGCCTGGCCTTCCGGGGGCGCATACTTCTGGCCCTGGATCCTTCCCCCCTTTCCCCCACCCTGGAAGGCCTTCCCCTCACCGGCCCCACCCGGGCTCCCCTGGCCCACCTTCTGGAAAGAACCCGCCCCGACCGCCTCCTCCTGGCCTTTCCCGGAGAGGGCCTAGGCCAGAGCTTCCCGGGAGCCAAGGAAACCGCCGAGGGCTGGCTACCCCTGGACGCCGAAGGGGAGCCCCTGGCCCTCCACGTGGAAGCCCCCACCGGCCTCCTCTACCGTGAGGTACGGGCCTACGGCCCCTGGGAAAGCCCTCCCCTCAGCCTGGACCTACCCATAAGCCCCGGGCCCTACTGGGGAAGCGTGGGTTTAGCCTTGGGGATTCCCACCTACGGGGTGGGTCTGGTAAACTTACGGGCAAGCCTGGAGGCGCTCTTCAGCCTCTGGTAACGGGAGGGAGAACATGGTGTACATCGTACTGTTTGCCATGGGAGCGGCCTTGGTTACCCTGCTCTTCTACCTCATCCTGAACCCCCGCATCCTCACCACCGAGGGGGAGACCTTTGACCTCCGCTTCGTCCTTTTCATGTTGATCCTCATCATCCTGGCCGCCAGCACCGTGGCGGTGATGCTGGTCCTGGGCAAGATGCACCACCTGCTCTAGCCTGGCCAGGGGCTTAGGCCCCTCCCACCCCCTGGCCCCGTCCGGGGGGAGGCTATTCCGTCGGTACAGAGGACCACTAGACCCCGGCCCATCGGGGCTCCATGCCTAGCGGGTAGAAGTCCCGAGGAGGCCAGGGCTAGGAAGCGGGCAGGGGCCCATCCGGGGACAGGCCCTTAAGGTACTGCAGGTCCTTCTCCAGGACCCTCCGGGTGGCCTCGAGGATAGGGGCAAACTCGGGGGGAAACTCCTGGGCCAGATGGCCTAGGCACAGCAAAAGCCCCTCCACCATAGCCTTCTCCTGCTCCCGCCGGCGCTTGCCCCCGCGCAGGGCACTGTAGGCCAGGTGCTCTAACCGCCGCACCACACACGCCCGCGGCTCTCCCCCAACCCCCGCGCAGGGCAGCTCCTTGGCCCCTCGGCAAGCGGCATAAGCCTGGGAGTAAAGGGGAGCCAGCTCAGGGTGCCCTAAAAGGGCCGGCCCCAAGGGACCCGCATGGGCCGCCGCCAAGCGGAGATAGGCCGCGTGGCGAGCCCGGCGAATCTCCACCTCCATGCTCGCATTTTAGGCAACGGCTCCCGGGACAAATGCCCCAACTCTTGGGAGCCTGGTGGACTGTCCCAAAGCCCCACTTTAGCCCTAGGCTGGCCAAGCCTCCTTTTCCTTCCTGGGACCCTCAGGAAGGAAGGCGAAACGGGGCTCTCAACCCCGCCAAGGCCATGGCCCTCGCCTCCTCAGGGGCCCAGGAGAGGGCCAATACCCCCCGGTAGGCCCTCAAGGCCCGTTCCCTTTCCCCCGCCAGGTCCAAGAGTTGGCCAAAACGCGCCAGCACGTAGCCCGGAAGGTACCCGGGGTACTGGAAGTCCATGCGGAAGACCTCCTCCATGAGGGCCAAGGCCTCCCGCCACTCCCCCGCTGCCAGGTAAACCTGGGCCGCCAGGTAAAGGGCCTCAGGACTTCCAATCTGGAAAAGCCCCTCCAGAAGCCCTACCCAGTCGTCCCCTTCCTTAAGCTGCCAGGCCCGATCCAAAAGCGCCCTTTGCCGCTCCGCCTCCGTGGGTTCATGGGCCTTGGGCAGGGCCTGGGGAAACTTCTGGGCCAGAAGGGAATAGTCCAGAAGCTCCGCCACCACCGCCCCTTCCCGGCCCTTAAGCCCCTCCGCCACCCTCGCCATGCGCCGGGCCCTAAAACCCGTGGCTGGCCCTTCCCCAAAAGCCTGCACGAAACCCCCATACACCTGGCGTAAGCGGGAGAGGAAGCCCTCGGAGCCTAGGTCCTCTGGGGTAAGGGGAAGCCTGAGTAGCTGCCAAAGCTCCTGGTCAAAACCCCGCATCCTCTCCAGATGGGGCTGGCCCAAGGGATGCTGGGCCAGGGCCTGGCGGAAAGCCTCGGCCTCCCCTTTGAGGTGCGCCTCCTCGTCCAGGGCCACCACCGGGATTCCCCTTTCCTCCGCCCAAGGCAGGAGATGGAAAAGAAGCGGGTCCTCCTCCCGCCAAAGGCCCCCTTCCAGTTCCACCTCTGAGTGGGAGGCCAGGTACACAACCTTGGGGCGGGCCTCCTCCAAAAGGGCCAAAACGGTGGCGGCGTTGTAGCGTGGATGCAGGATGTGGAAGGGCCCAAGGGAAGGAAGCAGCAGCATCCTCACCATCTTAGACCTTCGGGAACGCAACTACCGCCTGGCGGTGTTGAACGGCTGGCTGGTTTGGCTTGGGGATACCCTTTTAAACCCCAACATCGTGCTCACCAGCTTCGCCGCCAAGCTGGGGGCCCCGGGAGCCTTGATCGGCCTCCTGCCCGCCTTGCTCCAGGCGGGGGGCATGATCCCCCAGGCCTTTTTGGCCTCCTACGTGGCCCGGTTTCCCCGGAAAATCCTCCTGTACCGGCGGGTTGCCGCCTTAAGGCTTTCCGGAGTACTTCTCATGGCCTTGTCCGCCTTCTTCCTGGGGAGCTGGCCTGGCCTGCTCCTAACGGGCTTCCTCCTCGGGCTTCTGCTGAACGCCCTTTTCACCGGGGTTTCCAGCCTTCCCTTCTGGGAGGTGGTGGCCAAGACCACCCCCACGGAGCGGCGGGCCCACCTCTTTTCCGCCCGGAACCTGGTGGGGGGGCTCCTGGCCTTCCTGGCAGGGTTTGGGGTGCGGGAAATCCTGGCCCTCCCCCTCCCCTTTCCCCTGCCCTATGCCCTCCTCTTCGCCCTAGGAGCCCTGGCCTTCGGCCTGGGGTGGTACCTCTTTGGCCTCACGGAGGAACCCGAGGAACCCCCCAGGACCCATAGGCTTGACCTTTGGCTCCCCCTGCAAAAACCCGGCTTCCGCCGCTACCTACGGGTGCGCATTCTCCTAGGCCTAGCCGGCATGGCCGAGCCCTTCTATGCGGTGTACGCCGTGCGGGCTTTGGGCCAGGGAAAGGAGCTTGGCCTTTACCTCTCCCTTTACGCCCTCTCCTTCACCCTTTCCAACCTGCTTTGGGCCAAGCTGGGGGAGCGGAGCTCCAAAGGGGTGCTTCAGGCTGGGTCGTTCCTAGCCCTTTTCGCTCCCCTTCTGGCCCTTCTCCTGCCTCCCCCCTTTTTTGGCCTGGTCTTTCTGCTGCAAGGAGCCTACTTGGCCGCCTTGGGGCTTGCCACCACCACCTACCTTCTAAACCTGGCCCCCCCGGAGGAACGCAGCGCCCACATCGGCCTCGCCAACACCGTAGCCGGGCTCTTTGCCTTTTCTACCGTGCTGGGAGGATGGCTAGCGGACCGGTTGGGCTTTCCCAGCCTCTTCCTCCTGGCGGCCTTCTTCTACGCCTGGGCCCTTTATGCCGGCAGGAAGTTGCCGCAAGAGGGATAAGGCCTCACCCCCAGCTGGATGACCGCCTTCCAGGCCCCCTAGGGACCAGGGGCTTCCCCTGGCGCGAGGGAAAGGTTTTCGCCGGCCTACCCCAGGGCCTCAAAGGGGGTTTGGGCCTAAGCTGGGCCGGTCCCAACCGGCCACCGGGCTGTGTATAGTAGGGTCCATGGTGGTCTACCTACCGGATGGAAAGGCCCTCGAGGTGGAGGAGGGCGCCACCGCCTGGGACGTGGCCCGGGCCATAGGCCCGGGGCTGGCCAAGGCCGCCGTGGGCGCCTTGGTGAACGGGGAGCTTTACGACCTCCTCAAGCCCCTCCCCCCGGGGGCCCAGGTCAGGATCCTCACCGAGAAGGACCCCGAGTACCAGCTCCTCTTCCGCCACACCCTGGCCCACGTGCTGGCCCAGGCGGTAAAGGAGTTCTTTGCCGAAAAGGGCTACGATCCGGAAAGCGTGAAGCTTGGGGTGGGGCCGGTGATAGAAAAGGGCTTCTACTACGACATAGACGCCCCCGAGCCCATCTCCGACGAAGACCTCCCCGCCATAGAGGAAAGGATGCGGGCCATCATCGCCAAAGACCTCCCCTTGCGCCGCTACGTGTTGCCCCGGGAGGTGGCCCTTTCCCGCTACCAGGGCAAGGACCCCTACAAGACCGAGCTCATCCTGGACCTGCCCGAGGAGGAGGAGATCAGCTTCTACCAGCAGGGGGACGAGACTTACGGCTTCACCGACCTCTGCCGCGGGCCCCATGTGCCCTCCACGGGCCGCATCCCACCCCATTTCCAGCTCACCCACGTGGCCGGGGCCTACTGGCGGGGGGACGAAACCAGGCCCATGCTGCAACGGGTCTACGGGGTGGCCTTCCGCACCGCGGAGGAGCTCAAAGAGTACCTCTGGCAACTGGAGGAGGCCAAGAAGCGGGACCACCGCCGCTTGGGACGGGAACTGGAGCTATTCCTCATAGATCCCATGGTGGGGAAGGGGCTGGTGCTTTGGCTTCCCAAGGGCAACGTGATCCGCGAGGAACTGGTGGCCTTCATGCGGGAGGAGCAGATCCGGCGGGGCTACCAGCTGGTCACCACCCCCCATATCGGGAGCCTCGAGCTCTACCGGACCAGCGGCCACTACCCCTACTATGCGGAAAGCCAGTTCCCCCCCATCCGTTTCCAGGAGCGGGGCGAGGAGGAGGAGTACCTCCTGAAGCCCATGAACTGCCCCCACCATATCCGCATCTATGCCTTTAAGAAGCGCTCCTATCGGGAGCTTCCCCTAAGGCTTGCCGAGTTCGGCACCGTCTACCGCTACGAGAAGGCGGGGGAGCTTTTGGGCCTCACGCGGGTACGGGGTTTCACCCAGGACGACGCCCATCTCTTCTGTACCCCCGAGCAGGTGAAGGGGGAGTTCTTAGGGGTCTTGGATCTGGTGCTGAAGGTGCTTGCCACCCTGGGCCTAAAGGACTATAGAGCCCGGATCGGCACCCGGGACCCCAAAAGCAAAAAGTACGTGGGCGATGAGGCCAAATGGTCCTTGGCGGAAAGGCAGATTGAGGAGGCGGCCTTGGAAGCCGGCCTTCACTACACGGTGGAGGAAGGGGATGCCGCCTTCTATGGCCCCAAGCTGGACTTCGTGGTCAAAGACGCCTTGGGCAGGGAGTGGCAGCTGGGTACCATCCAGGTGGACTACAACCTGCCCGAGCGCTTCGGCCTCACCTATGTGGGGCCGGATGGGGCCGAGCACCGCCCCGTCATGATCCACCGTGCCCCCTTCGGCTCCTTGGAGCGCTTCATCGGCATCCTGATAGAGCACTTTGCCGGGAACTTCCCCCTGTGGCTTTCCCCGGTGCAAATGGTGGTGGTCCCGGTTTCGGAAAAGCAGGAGGACTACGCCAAGGAGGTGGTCTCTAAGCTCAAAGAGGCGGGCCTCAGGGCCGAAGCCGACCTGCGCCCTGAGCGCATGCAGGCCCGCATCCGCGACGCCGAGGTGGGGAAGGTGCCCTACATCCTGGTGGTGGGGGACAAGGAAAAGGCCGAGGGCACGGTGAGCGTCCGCAGGCGGCTTCGGGGGAACCTGGGGACCATGCCCTTGGCGGCTTTCCTCGAGGGCGCCCTCAAGGAGTACAGGGAACGCCTTTTGGAGCCAGCCTTCTGATGCGGGCGAGATCCACCCTTTTCACCATATTTTTGGAATATGTCTACCCGGAAAGGCGTGCCCCGGTGCGGGACCTTATCGCCATGATGGAGGTCTTGGGCTTCTCCGAAGCTGCGGTGCGGGCGGCCCTTTCCCGGAGCGCCAAAAGGGGCTGGGTGGAGCCCCGGCGGCTGGGAAGGCTGGCCTACTACGCCCTTTCCGACCGGGTCTACTGGCAGGTGCGCCAGGTGCGGAAACGCCTCTACGACCCCCCCAGCCCCTGGGACGGGCGTTTCCTCCTGGTCCTGCCGGAAGGTCCCAAGGAACGGGGGGAGAGGGAGCGCTTTCGGCGGGAGATGGCCCTTTTGGGCTACGGTAGCCTGCAAAGCGGGGTCTATCTGGGGGCAGGGGTGGACCCGGCCGCCACCCGGGAGCTTCTCGCCTTTTACGGGCTTTCCGCCACCCTTTTCCGGGCGGAGCACCTGGGGGCCAAGGAAGAGGTCTTGCGGGCCTTCCTCTTGGAGGAAGCTTCCGCCCACTACCAGGCCCTCTTTCCCCAAGGGGTGCCGGAAGACCCCCTGGGGGCCTTCCAGGCCCTCACCCGGTTGGTACACGAGATGCGCAAGCTCCTTTTCCTAGACCCCCTGCTGCCCCCAGAGCTTCTTCCCCCCAACTTCCCCGGCTTGGCGGCAAGGGAACGCTTCCTGGCCCTCCGGGAGGTCCTTTACCGTAGGGCCGAGCCCTTTCTTAAGGAGCTTTCCCTTCCCTTCTCAGCCCTCTCACCCCAGGCCCGGTAACCTTTAGGGCATGAGGCGGCTTCTCTCCCTGCCCCTGGTCCTTTTTTCCCTGGCTCAGGCCCAGGTGGTCATCCCCTTTTGGCACACGGCAGGCCCCCCGGGGGATAGCGTGGTGGAAGAGGCTATCAAGAGCTTCAACGAGTCCCAGCGCACCTACCGCCTGGAAGCCCGGTACGTGGGGGACTACCGGGAAGCGGGGGTAAAGCTCCTGGCCGCTTTGCGCTCGGGAGGAGCCCCGGTCCTTTTCCACGGGGAGCTTTCCTTCCTGCCCCGCTTGGCCCAGGAAGGGGTAGCCTTGGCCCTGAACCCCTACCTGCAAAACCTGCCCAAGGACCTCCACCCGGAGATGATGCGAACCACCCAGGTCCGGGGCCAGACGTATGGCCTTCCCCTGGGGCTTTCCGTTCCCGTCCTTTACTACAACAAGGATGCCTTCCGCGCCCGGGGCCTTAGGCCCCCCAGGACCTGGGCCGAGGTGGAGGAGGCCGCCGGTAGGCTCACCAGCCGCACCAGCAAGGGGATGGTGATCTCCACCGACATCTGGAGCTTTAACGCCATCGTCATGAGCCTGGGGGGGAGCCTGGTCAAGGATGGGCTTCCCGCCTTCACCTCCAAGGAGGTGGTGGAGGCTTTGGAGATGCTCCACCGCATGGTGCAGAAGGGGCATGCCCAGGCCAGGAACCTGGCGGAGGCCCAGTTTGCCGTGGCCGATTTCCTGCGTACCAAGGCCTTCATGGGCATCGGGCCCACCACGGCCCTGCCCGTGGTCCTCTCCCAAACCTCCTTACCCTTCGCTGTGGGCCTAGCCCCCCTGCCGAGGCGGGAAGGGGGTGCGGTGCCCCTTTCCGGGGCGGCCTTGGCGGTGCTCAAAGGGGCAAGCCCCGAACAGGCCCGAGGGGCGGTGGCCTTCTGGCTCCACTTCCTGGAACCCAAACGCCAAGCGGGGTGGGTGCGCACCACCTGGTACCTACCCCTCAGGAAGGAGGCGGAAAAAGAGCTGGCCGATTTCCTGAAAGATCCCGAAAGGCAAGCGGTCTTCGCCCAGGCGGAGGTGGGGCGTCCCTGGAGCCAGGACCCGGAGCTGGTGGTCTGGTATAGCTACCTGGAAGAGGCCTTGGAAAGGAGCCTCAAACAGGGGGTGAGGCCCTTGGCGGCCCTCGAGGAGGCCCAGAAAAAAGCCCTGGCGGTGGAAAGGCGGTAGGGCACCTGCGGCACCCGGTGGGGGGAGAAAAGGCCTGATACCCCTCTGACAAGGAGGGTGGTAAAATCCCCTCCATGAAAAAGCTGGTTGCCCTGGTCCTCTTCCTCCTTCCCGGCCTAGCCCAGGTGGAGGTTTCCTTCTGGCACTCCATGGATGGCCCCGCGGGCCGGCTTCTCTCCAGCTTCGCCCAGGAGTTCAACACCCGGCAAGGGCTTTACCGGGTCACCCCCCAGTACGCGGGGGACTACCGGGATGCGGAAACCAAACTGGTGGCGGCCCTGCGCACGGGAAGCCAACCCGTGCTTTTCCAGGCGGAGATCAGCTTCTTCCCCCGGCTCGTGGGGGAAGGCCGGGCCGTGGCCCTGGACGCCTACCTGAACCTAGACCGGGCCTTCCTGGAAGACCTCTTTGAACCCGCCTGGAACTACGGGGTCATGGACGGCAAGCGTTACGGCCTTCCCCTGAATACCTCTACCCCCGTTCTCTTCTACAACCTGGATGTCTTCCGGGCCAAAGGGCTTAAGGCCCCAAGGAACTGGAAGGAGTTTGAGGAGGTGGCCAAGGCCCTTACCTCCCGCCAGGCCAAGGGCTTCATCTTCGTCACCGACCCCCAGGCCTGGCTTTTTGAGGCCATGGTGACCAGCCGGGGCGGGAACCTGGTGCGGGAAGGTAAACCCAACTTTACCTCCAAAGAGGCCCTGGAAGCCCTGGAGATGCTATGGCGCCTGAACAAGGCGGGGGCCCTTTCCGCAAGGAACATGGCCGAGGCCACCTTCGCCCAGCTGGACTTCGTGCGCACCAAGGGCATGATGGTCATGGCCTCCATCGCCAACTGGCCCGCCGCCGAGAACTTCTCCTTCGCCTTTACCCTGGGGGTGGCCCCCGTTCCCCGGGAGCCCGGGGGAAGGGTGCCCATGGGTGGAGCCCAGCTGGTGGTCCTGCGGGGGGCCACGGAAGCCCAGGTGCGGGGAGCCCTGGAGTTTTGGAAGTACCTCATGGAACCCGGGAACGTGGCCCGCTGGGTGGAGGCCAGCTACTACGTCCCGGTGCGCAAGTCGGCCATCCCCCTCCTGGAGGGCTTCTATCGGGAAAACCCCTTCCGCAAGGTGGCCTTTGAGCAGATCGCCTATGCCCAGGAGCGCCCCCGTATCCCCCAGTTCTCCGCCTGGGCCAGCGTCCTGGCCGAGGCCCTGGAAAAGGCCCTAAAGGGCGGCGTACCTCCCCAGCGAGCCCTGGAGGAGGCCCAGAAAAAAGCGGAGGCCATCCGGTAACGCCCCCGGCAAACCCCCTAAAATGGCAGGGATGCGCCTAGGCTTTAGTCCCTTTAATGCGGAGATGGGTTACGAGGAGGCCTTCCGCCTGGCCGCGGAGCTGGGGCTGGACCTCGAGGTCCCCTACGACCTGCACGAGGTCCTGCCCCTGCCGGATGCCAGGGCCTTGCGGGCCACCGGGGAAGCCTTAGGGGTAGGGTTCACCCTGCACCTCCCCTTCGTGGAGATGAACCCGGCCAGCCTTATCCCCAGCGTCCGCGCCTTGGCGGAGGAGCGCCTCAAGCGGGCCCTGGAATTTGGCGAGGCCTCGGGGGCCAAGGTGGGCGTCCTCCACACCGGCCAGGTGCCCGTGCGCCACCCCATGGCCTTAAGCCTGGCCCGGGAGGCCTTGGAAAAGACCCTCTCCTCCCTCCTTCCCCTCCCCTTTCCCGTGGCCCTGGAGAACCTGGCCCTCTCCGAGGAGGACCTCCTCCGGGGCCCCGAGGAACTCAAGGCCCTTTTGGACCGTTTTCCCCAGTACGGGTTCTGCCTGGACGTGGGCCATGCCCTAGTAGAACTGGGCCCCCTGGGTCCCTTCCTCTACTGGGAGGCCTTGGGAGGCCGGATCCTCCACCTCCACCTCCACGACAACCACGCCCGCAGGGATGACCACCTGCCCGTGGGTTCCGGAGCCCTGCCCTGGGAAAGGCTGGCCCCCCGGCTGAGGGGATTTCCCGGCACCGCAGCCCTGGAGGTGGGTGGGGGCACCCAAGGGGTCCGGCAAAGCCTCCTTCGCCTCCAGGCCCTCCTCGCCCTCTAAGCCTCCCCTTCCATAAGTGGGGACATCTGTCCTTGTCAGGGTACGCTTATAGTAGTGGCGTGGGGGTTTGTACCCCCCTTCACAAAGGGAGGCAGAATGGTCGTAGACCGGATTGAGGTGTACCTGGATGGGGCCAGCGAACCCCTGGCGGTTCTCAAGGAACCCCCTTACCGGCTGAACCTGGACACCCGAAAGATCCCGGATGGGGAGCACGTCCTACGGGTGGTGACCCATTTCCGTGGGGGAGGCGAGGAGATAAGGGAGATCCCTTTCACCGTAAACAACTATCCCGACGTGATGGTCCTGGGCCTGGACGAGGGGAGCGAGGTGGCGGGGACCCTCGAGCTCCGCCTGGCGGTGGGGGAACCCGAGCTCCCCGTGGAGCCAGTGCGCTTCAACCCCATCTGGTACGTGGTGGCCTCGGTGATCGTGTTGGGCGGCATCTGGGCCTACTTCGCCCTAAGCCCAGCCGCGGAAACCGTGGTGGCCCAGGTAGCCCCGCCGGCCCAGGAGGCCCAGGCTCCCAAGGAAGGAGCGGTCCCGGCCGCCAACGTGGACCCGGCCCTCATGGAGAAGGGCAAGTCCCTTTACGAGGCCAGCTGCGCCGCCTGCCATGGGGCCAACGGCCAAGGAATGCCCCCGGTTATGCCCGCCCTGGCGGGGAGCCCCAACCTCAAGGACGCCCAGATGATCCTAAACATCGTGAAGAACGGGCGCGGAGCCATGCCGGCGGTGGGTGCCGCCTTCTCGGACGAGGACCTCAAGGCCGTGGCCACCTACATCCGCAACAGCTTCGGCAACAGCTTCGGCCCGGTGGAGTAAGGAGGGAGCATGTACCGCAACGACCCCATCCTTCCCACCTTCGCCCTCATCCTGGCCGCAGGCCTCTTCTATATGGCCTACCTGGATGGGCTCCACATCGCCCGCCTCCTGGGCCATACCCCAGAGGAGCTCTCCGTGGGCCAGATCGGCCTGATGGCCTTCGGCGCCGTCTTCCTCCTCTATGGCCTCATCGGCCTGGTCTCCTACTGGCTGGAGGGCATAGAACTTCGCCCTGGGCGCCATTTCCCCACCCCCTCCACCGCCCCCATGGTGGCCGGGGTGATCCTGGTCCTCCTCCTTACGGCCCTTTCCGGCTTCTTCGTGCGCCTCCTGATCTACTCCGCCCAGACCGGGCACAACCCCACCTGGCTCCAGGGCTTGGTCTTCGGGGCCATCAGCCTGGTGGTGGCGGTCCTTTTGGGCATTTACAAGAAGTTCTATGGCCGGGATGAGGTGGTCACCGAGGAGGAGAAGAGCCACTTCCCCTGGTGAGAGGTGAGGTATGGACGAACGCGAGATCCGCTTGCAACGATCCCGTAGGCGGCTTTTCCTGAAGACCGCCATTGGCACCGGAATCGGCCTCTCCCTGGTCTCCGCCTTCTACGTGGGGGCCAGCCTGCGCCCCAAGGCCGAGGTCACCCCGGAGAAGGAGCCCTTGAAGCCGGGGGACATCCTGGTCTACGCCCAAGGGGGAGGGGAGGCCAAGCCCATCCGCCTCGAGGAGCTGAAGCCTGGAGACCCCTTCCTTCTGGCCTATCCCATGGACCCCAAAACGAAGGTGGTGAAAAGCGGTGAGGCCAAGAACACCGTTTTGGTGGTGCGCTATCGCCCCGAGGAGCTCTCTCCCGAGGTGGCCCAGCACAGCGTGGAAGGCGTGGTGGCCTTTTCCGCCGTCTGCACCCACCTGGGATGCATCGTGAGCCAGTGGGTGGCGGACAAGAAGGCGGGCCTTTGCCCCTGCCACGGTGGAACGTTTGACTTCACCCATGGGGCCAGGGTCGTGGCAGGCCCCCCACCCAGGCCCGTGCCCCAGCTTCCCCTCAAGGTGGAGGGGGGCGTTTTGGTGGCCGCGGGGGAGTTTTTGGGCGAGGTAGGGGTGAAGGCGGAAGCCGGCTTCTGCCGTCACGTCTAGGAGGGAAGCATGTACAAGTGGCTAGACGAACGCCTGGACCTTACCGGCCTTTACCAAAAGGTCTTGCGCAAGGCCTTTCCCGTACACCACTCCTTCTTCCTGGGGGAGATCACCCTCTTTGCCTTCATCGTCCTGGTGCTCACCGGCATCTTCCTCACCTTGAACTTTGAGCCCTCCATCCGGGAGGTTAGGCTCCCCGATGGCCGCACCGTGCCCGCGGCCTACGCCAGCGTGCTCTACATTGATAGCCTCCCCTTCGGAGCGGTGATCCGTAGCCTCCACCACTGGTCGGCCCACGTGATGATCGCCGCCGCCTTCTTGCACATGCTCCGCATCCTGCTTTCGGGAGCCTACAAGAAGCCTAGGGAGCTTAACTATCTGGTGGGCCTCGCCCTCTTGGGCCTGGCGGTGGTCACCGCCTTCACGGGCTATGCCCTGCCTTACGACAACTACGCCGTCACCGCCACCCGCATCGGCTACGGGATCGCCGCCTCCATCCCCTGGGTGGGGTCCACCTTGGCCCAGGTGATGTTCGGGGGGGAGTTCCCCGGTTCCGAGAAGGCCATTCCCAGGCTCTATAGCCTTCATGTCCTCTGGCTTCCCCTGCTTCTCATGGCCCTCATCGGAATGCACATGGCCATCATGATGAAGCAGAAGCACACCCAGCCCCGCTATGCGGAAAGGGTGGCCCCGGGAAGAATCCTTGGCGTGCCCATGTACCCCCAGCAGCTGGTGATGATGGGCATCCTCTTCGCCCTTTACGTGGGCATCATGACCCTGATCGCCGGGGCTTTCCTTGCCCA
>NZ_CALLUR010000156.1:0-10307 GCF_938010445.1 uncultured Thermus sp. | reverse complement strand
TAGGGCCCGCTAGGGCCTTAAAGCCAGGTCCGTTGCCCTGGTGCCTGGGCGCGTAGTCCAGGCTTAAAGTGGGGAAGTCCGGTGCAAGTCCGGCGCTGTCCCGCAACGGTAACCGGTCCTCCTACGTGCCTGTCTATGTAGGCCGGAAGCCCGAATACCTGCCAGGGCCGCCCGCAAGACCCCTAGGCGGGCACCTCACGCGGATGGGGGAGCGATGGGGGTTTGCAAAGCCATTTGCGCCCCTGCCTCCCGGCAGGGGTTTTCCCTACCTCCCCCGGGCCTGGCCCTAGCGGCCCGAGGGAGGTAGGTATGAGGAGAGTTTTTGCGGCAATAACGGTCCTTTTGGCCCTAGCCTTCGCCTTTCCCCTAACCCTCACCGACGACCTGGGGCGCACGGTTACGGTTAAGGCCCCGCCCAAGCGCATCGTCACCATGCTTCCCTCGGTGACGGAGACGGTCTGTGCCCTGGGTGCTTGTGACCGGATCGTGGCCACCGACGACTACTCCGATTGGCCGGAGAGGGTGAAGGCCTTGCCTAAGGCGGGGGGGCTATACAACCCCAATCCCGAGCTTATCGTTTCCCTAAGGCCGGACCTGGTTCTGGTCTCCAAGTACGGCCGGCTCTATGAAACCCTGGAGCGGGCGGGCCTGGTGGTCTTTGCGGTCAGGACGGAAACCTATGAGGACATCTTCCGCACCACCCGTACCCTGGGGAAACTTCTGGGCCTCGAGGCCCAGGCGGAGCGCCTGGTGGCCCAGATCCAGCGGGAGGTATACCAGGAGGAGTCCCGGGCGGCCAAGGCCAAGACCCGGCCCCGGGTGTACTACGAGATCGACCCTACTCCCTATACCGTGGGTCCTGAGAGCTTCATCGGGGTTCTGATCCAAAAGGCCCGGGGTGCGAACATTATCCCTAGGGAGCTAGGCCTTTTCCCCAAGATCGCTCCGGAGTTCGTGGTGGAGAGGAACCCCGAGGTGATCGTGGCCACCTACCCGGGTGCTTTGGAAACCATCCGGGCCAGGCCTGGGTGGAGCCGGGTGCAGGCGGTCCAGACGGGGCGCATCTGCGTGTTCACCGGGGGCCAGGATAACCTTCTCTCCCGCCCGGGCCCCCGGGTGGCCCAGGGGCTTAGGCTCTTGGTGGATTGCTTCCATGGGCGTTAGGCCATGATTCAAGCCCTCCCCCTGGCCTTTAGGCGGAGCCTGGTCTTCCTCTGGTTACTTTTCCTCCTTCTTCTGGCTCTGGTGCTGGGGGTGGCCCTGGGGGCGGTGAACCTGCCGCCAGGCGAGGTGCTCCAAGCCCTTTTGGGCCTTAAGGAGAATCCCATCGTCACCGAGATGCGGCTTCCCAGGGTCTTAGGGGGAATGCTGGTGGGGGCGGCCTTGGGCGTGGCGGGGGCCAGCTTCCAGGGGCTTTTCCGCAACCCCTTGGCCGACCCCTACCTCATGGGCTCGGCGGCAGGAGCAGCTTTTGCCGTGACCCTGTTGGCCTCCTTGCTGGGGGGATTGTCTCCCGCCTTTGCCCAGCACGCCATCTTTCAGGGCTTGCCCCTCTCCGCCACCCTCTTCGGGTTCCTGGGAGCCCTTTCCGCCACCCTCCTTACCCTGGTCCTGGCAGGGGGGGCGGCCCGAACGGGGGAGCTGGTTCTGGCGGGGGTGGTGGTGGGAAGCGTCCTGACGGGGGCCACCACCTACCTGATGCTGCAGGATGCCGACCGGGTGCGGGCGGTGTTCGCCTACACCTTGGGGAATCTGGCCTTTTTGGGTTGGCCTGCGGTGAGGGTCCTGGTTCTCTTTTTCTTGCTGGCTCTTCCCCCCCTCTTGCTGCTGGGCCGGGTGTTGAACGCCCTTCAGCTGGGGGAGGAGGTGGCCAAGAGCCTGGGGCTGCCCCTCGAGGGTCTTAAGCTCCTTCTCCTCCTGGCCGCAAGCCTTTTGGTGGCCGCTGCCGTGGCCCAGGCGGGGATCATCGGTTTCGTGGGCTTGATTACCCCGCATCTCCTTCGGCGCCTCTTGGGGGAGGACTACCGCCTGCTTTTGCCCGCTTCCGCCTTGGGGGGAGCGGCCCTCCTCGCCCTGGCGGACCTTTTGGCCCGCACCCTTACCCGTCCGGCGGAACTTCCCGTAGGGGTGGTCACCACCCTCTTGGGCGGACCCTTTTTCCTTTACCTCATGTGGAGGCGGCGTGGAAGGGCTTGAGGCTAAGGGCATCGTGGGCCCCTATGCCCTCTTGGGGGTGGACCTGGCCGTACGGCCGGGGGAGTGGGTGGCCCTTTTGGGCCCTAACGGCTCAGGGAAAAGCACCCTGTTAAGGGTTATGGCGGGGCTGCTTTGGCCCAGGTCGGGGAAGGTGTTGCTGGAGGGCAGGCCCCTTCGGGCCTACGGTAGCTATGCCCGGGGCCGGCTCCTTGCTTACCTGCCCCAGGGGGGCCCCTACCCGGAGGGGCTTTTGGTGGAGGAGGTGGTGCGCCTGGGAAGGCTTCCCCACCTAGGCCTTTGGGGGCAGGAGGGACGGGAGGACAGGGAAGCGGTGGAGTGGGCCTTGGAGGTTACAGGGGCTTCCCGCTTCCGGGGGCAGTGCCTGGGTAGCCTTTCCGGCGGGGAACGGCAAAGGGTCCTCCTGGCCCGGGCCCTGGCCACAAGGCCCCGTTACCTCCTTCTAGACGAACCCACCACCTTCCTGGACCTGGAGTACCTGGGGGGGCTTCTTGCCCTCCTGCGGGGCCTGGCCGCCAAGGGTATGGGAGTCCTGGCCGTCCTCCACGATCCCAACCAGGCGGCCCTGGCCGACCGGGTGGCGGTGCTCAAGGGGGGGAGGCTTTTGGCGGAGGGAAGGCCGGAGGCGGTCCTTACCGAGCCCCTTCTCCAAGGCCTCTATGGCCAAGGGGTTCGGGTGGCCCACCTTGGGGGGAGGCCCCATGTCTACCTGGACGCATAGGGCCAGGCTCTACATTCGCGGCCGGGCCTTCCTCTTGGACCTCGGCGAGGAGGTGGCCTTCTACACGGAGTCTGGACCCAAGAGGGCCCGTTACCTTCTGGTGGGCCGGCTTTCCCAGCCCGAGCGCCTGCGGCTTGGCCTGCCCGGGGAAGGGGTTCTCCACTATCCCTTGCCGGTGGACCCCTTGGCCTTTGAGTGGGAGGGGGAAACCCTGGTCCTTCCCGGGCTCAGGGTGTATCTGGGAGGCCCGCCCGCCTTTGTGGAAACCCCGTACTACGCCTGGCGGCTATAGGCTGGGATCTGCTTGGGTCCATAAGGGGCAAAGGCACCCCAGTGGTCCTTGACGGGGAGCTTGGCCCCGGGGTAGGGTGGACTTACCGACCGTTCGGTCGCACGCGGGAGGTGGGGGATGCGGCTTAAGGACAAGGTGGTGCTGATCACCGGGGCGGCCCATGGGATCGGCCGGGCCACCCTGGAGCTTTTTGCCCGGGAAGGAGCGAGGCTGGTGGCCTGCGATCTAGAGGAGGAGCCGCTAAGGGAGGCGGCGGAGGCCACGGGGGCCTTGGCCATACCCATGGACGTGGCCGATCCCAACTCGGTGGAGAGAGGATTCCAGGAGGCCCTCGAGGCCCTGGGCCGCCTGGATGGGGTGGTCCACTATGCGGGCATCACCCGGGACAACTTCCACTGGAAGATGTCCTTGGAGGACTGGGAGGCTGTGGTAAGGGTGAACCTCACGGGAAGCTTCCTGGTGGCCAAGGCGGCTTCCGAGGCCATGCGGGAGAGGAATGCGGGTTCCATCGTGCTCACCAGCTCCCGGGTGTACCTGGGCAACCTGGGGCAGGCCAACTATGCCGCCTCCAAGGCGGGGGTGGTGGGGCTTACCCGCACCCTGGCCTTGGAGCTTGGGCGGTACGGCATCCGGGTCAACGCCCTGGCCCCTGGCTTCATTGAAACCCGCATGACCGCCAAGGTGCCGGAGAAGGTGCGGGAGAAGGCCATCGCCGCCACTCCTTTGGGCCGCTCGGGGAAGCCTTGGGAGGTGGCCTACGCCGCCCTTTTCCTGGTTTCCGACGAGTCCAGCTTCATCACCGGCCAGGTGCTCTTTGTGGATGGGGGGAGGACCGTGGGGGCGGCTCCTGCCTGAGGGCTTAGGCATTAAGGCCCGAAAGGGGAAGCATGGATTTTTCCCGGTTGGATGCCTTTTTAACCAGGCAGGTGGCTGAGGGCCTTCTGCCCGGGTATGTGGCCTTGGTGGCCCGGGGGGGAGAGGTGGTCTACCGCGGGGTAGGGGGTTACTTGGACCCGGTGAAGGGCTTACCCATGCAGGAGGATGCCCTTTTCCGCGTGTACTCCATGACCAAGCCCTGGGTTTCCGCCTTGGCCCTCACCTTTGTGGAGGAGGGCGGCCTTTCCCTTCTGGACCCTGTGGAGAGGTATCTGCCCGTCTTCGCTGGGGTAAAGGTGGGACGGGAGGTGGGGGAAGGGGTGGTCTTGGAGCCCTTGCGGGCCCCCATCACCGTCTACGACCTCCTTCGCCACACCGCGGGCTTCACCTATGGGGTCTTTTTCCGCTCCCCGGTGAAGAGGCTCTACCTGGAAGCGGGGGTGGATCGGTTTGACCTGTCCCGGGAGGCCTTCTTGGAGCGGCTTGCCGCCTTGCCTCTCCGCTTCCAGCCTGGGGAAGCCTTTGAATACGGGCTTTCCACCGATGTGCTTGGGCACCTCTTGGAGGCCCTTACAGGTAAAAGCCTGGCGGAGCTCTTGGCGAAGCGGGTGTTTGCCCCTTTGGGGATGCGGGATTCGGGTTTTCTAGCCCAGGACCTTTCCCGCTTGGCCAGGCCCTTCCTCCAGGATCCGGAAACGGGTAGGTCCATCCGCCTCATCCCCGTGGAGGCGGAGCCGCCCCGGTATGCGGGGGGCTTGGGTGGCGTGAGCACGGCCTTGGACTACCTGCAGTTCCTGGAGGCCCTACGCACGGGCCGGGGCCTCCTACATCCCCGCCTATGCCGCCTCATGACCCAGGACCACCTGGGCCCCCTGTACGAGGCGGGGTTGCGGCGGGGCCTGGAGTACACCCCTGGACCCGGCTACGGCTTCGGCCTGGGGGTGGCGGTGCGTCTGGGCCATGGGGGTCTGGCCCCAGGGAGCCCCGGGGACTTCTACTGGTGGGGGTTTGCCGGCACCTACTTCCTGGTGGATCCTGCCCTGGAGCTGAGCGCCTTGCTCTTTACCCAGGCCCCCAATCTCCTTTCCCTGCTGGAGCCGGAAAAGGCCCTTCACTCCCGGCTCGGGCAAAGGCTTGGCCTGGCCTTCCGCACCCTGGTTTACGGAGCCCTTTCCTGAAGGGCCACCACCCCCACCGCCTGGGCCAGCTCCTCGGGGAGTCGGAATACCTCCCCTGCCACCTCGATGCCCACCCCGTCTCCGGTCTCCACCACTCTAAGGGTCTTTCCAGGAACCAGGCCCAGCTTGGCCAGGAGGTTGAGGGTACCCCGGTCCTGGGCCAGGGCCCGCACCACCCGGGCTTCCCCCAAAGGGGCCTGCGAGAGGGGGAGGGCAGGGGCTTCCGGCAGGGCCAGGTCCTTGGTGGGGATGGGGTCCCCGTGGGGGTCAAAGGGGGGGTGGCCCAAAAGCTCGGCGATCCTTTCCTCAAAGGCCTCGCTGATCACGTGCTCCAGCCTTTCCGCTTCCTGGTGGACCTCCTCCCAGCCGTAGCCCAGGGCCTGGTGCAAGTAGGCCTCGAGGAGCCGGTGGTGCCTTAGGACCTCCAGGGCGATCCGCCGCCCGGCCTCGGTGAGCCGGGCCCCCTGGTAGGGGGCGTGCTCCACCAGGCCTAAGGCGGTGAGCTTCTTAAGCATCTCCGTCACCGAGGGAGGTTTAACCCCCAGGCGCTCGGCAAGCGCCTGGGTGGGCACCGGGCCTTGCCGCTCCGCCTCCAGGAGGAAAAGCTGCTTCAAGTAGTCCTCCTGGGCCTCGGACAGGGGAGGGCGTCCCATCCCCCCCAAGGTAGCACGAATCCCCCCGGCTAGAGGAGTTGCTCCGCCCAGGGGGGTGGACCCAGACCCAAAAGGCCCTTAAGCCCCATGGCCGCTTCCACCCCCTGGGTGCCGTAGTTGTTGTTAAAAATGACGAAAACCGCTTCGGCCTTCTCCGCCAGGGTACGGGTGGCCCGGGCGAGGTCTGCCAGCTCCTCCGCCGAATAGCGCCAGTTGAAACGCTCGTAGGGCTTGAGGTGGGGGCCTTTCCAGGAGGCCACGTTTCTTCCGTGGCAGCGGAGCACCGCCACGGGATGGGTGGGCTCCAGGACCCGGGGTGGGGCCTCGGGGTGGGGCGGGGCGTCCACGCTCACGTGGATGAGGCCCAGCCGCAGAAGCTCCTTCTTCACGAAGCCCCAGGCCACGTACCACCTGGGGTTGCGGAACTCCACCGCCACCCAGTAGCCCCGGGTCCTTTCCGCCAGGTGCTCCAGGTACTGGAAGCTACGGGGCTTGGGTTCGGTCCAGGGGGGGAGGCCAAAGTGCAGGTAGCCCAGCTTGCCCGCTTCCCGTAGGGGTTCTATGGCGGCAAAGAAGCGGTTCCACGCTTCCTCCACCACCTCCTTGGGCACTTCCCGTTGGGAGAGGTGGCCTTCCTGCCGGGGCAACAGGGTGCGGAGGTCCTTGGGAAGCGCAGGGGCCTCGAGGCCGTGCCCCGTGAAGGCAGAAAAGGCCTTCACGTGGAAGAGGAAGCCCGCTGGGGTCCTTTCCGCCCACTTGGCCACCACCTCCCGCCGGGGCAGGGCGTAGAAGGTGCTGTCCACCTCCACGGTGTCAAAGTGGCGGGCGTAGTAGCGGAGGCGTTTTTCCGGATGGTTGCGCACCTCAGGCGGGTACCAGCCGGAGTTAAGGAGGGTCTCGTCCGTCCAGCTGGCGGTGCCTACCCGGATCTCCGCCATGCTCCCATACTGGCAAAAGGCGGGGAAGGGGGGCAAGGGTTACCGAGGGGTTGCCAGCTTCCGGGCCTCGTCCCCTGGGGGTGGGGAGGCCCTGCCGTTTCACACCGCCTCGGCCAGGGCACTCTTGGCCTGGCGGGCCAAGCGAAGGAGCTCGTGGGCCAAGGCTTCCAAGGCCCCCGGCCGCAGGCGGAAATACGTCCAACGCCCCACCCTCACCCCTTCCACCAGCCCGGCCTCGCGAAGGATGCGGAGGTGGTGGCTTACCGTGGGACCGGAAAGCCCAGTCTTCTCCTTCAGGTGGCAGAAGCAGACCCCGTAGGCGCTTCCGCACCGCGGGTCAAAGGCGGTGTGCCCGTCGGGGAGCTCGGCCAGAAGCCGGACGATGGTGAGGCGGGCGGGGTGGGCCAGGGCCTCGAGGCGGCTTTGTGCGAGATCGTGTTCCATAGCCTCCACATTAGCCAGAGGGGTCCTGGGACAAAGTGAAGGAAAACAGGTTATGAGTGGTAAGGGTGTATTTTTATGTGTGAAAATAGCCCTTCGGAACAGGCTTAAAGCCGCGATACCCCCCAGGAAGTATGTGAAATCGTCGGATCCTGGGTTGACAAATGTCCCTGGCATTTGATAGCCTTCAATCGCACCCAAGGAGGTGTAGGTATGACACAAACCCTTTCCCGTAGGCGGTTTGTAAAGCTTACAGCGGCGGCCACCGCCCTCTTCACCGCAGGGGGCAAGGCCCAGTTGGGGTATGCTCCCAGCCTCACCTACCCGGCGGTGAAGGTGGCCAATGTTTCCCAGGTGAAGACGGGCCAGCCCGTTACCTTCAGCTACCCGGATGCCTCCAGCCCCGCCATCTTGGTCAAGCTGGGTAAGCCGGCCGTTGGGGGTGTGGGCCCTGGGCGGGACATCGTGGCCTATTCCGCCCTTTGCACCCACATGGGCTGTCCTGTCCAGTACGAGGGGGGGAGGTTTATCTGCCGGTGCCACTACTCCATGTTTGACCCCGCCAAGGCCGGCCAGACCTACCAGGGCCTGGCCAGCTCCTGGCTCCCCCAGATCCCCCTGCGCGTGGACGGTAAGGGCGACATCTATGCGGTAGCGGTGGCCGGCCTCATCTGGGGCCGTGTCAAGAACGTTTAGGAGGTATAGAGTATGGCGCTCATTCCAAGAAAGGACCAGCTTCCCATTCCCCCCAAGAACGCCCGGGTGCATAACACCGTCTGCCAGTACTGCACGGCGGGTTGCGGCTACAAGGTCTACGTTTGGCCCGTGGGCCAGCAGGGCGGCCTTAAGGCCGACCAGAACGCCTTCGGCGTGGACCTGTCCCAGCCCCAGCCGCCCCTGGCAGGCTTGAGCTACACCGAGACCATGCACGCGGTCACCACGGGCAAGGATGGCCGCCAGTACCACGTGGTGATCGTGCCGGCCAAGGACAGCCCCTACAACCGGGGCAACTACTCCATCCGTGGCGGCACCAACGCCCTTACGGTCTGGAGCTTGGACCGGGGCACCCAGGACCGGCTTGAATACCCGCTCCTTCGGATTGGGGATCAGTTCCAGGCCATCACCTGGCAGGATGCCCTTACCCTGGTGGCCGGGGTCATCAAGGGGATCCGCGACCGGGATGGCAACGACGACAACATCACCGTGAAGGCCTACGACCACGGGGGCTCGGGCCAGGGCTTTGAGGATAACTACGGTCTAGGCAAGTTCTTCTTTGCCGCCCTTTCCGTGAAGCACATCGCCATCCACAACCGCCCCGCCTACAACTCCGAGGTCTGGGGAAGCCGCGAGCGGGGAGTGCACGAGCTCAACTACGACTACACCGATGCCCGCTTGGCGGACACGGTGGTGCTCTGGGGGGCTAACCCCTTTGAAACCGCCACGGTCTTCTATGCGGAGCACATCCTCCCCAACATCCAGGGGAACACGGTGGCTGAGAAACAGGAGGCCTTTGCCAAGGGAGAGCCTGCCGAGCCCGGCTACCTGATCGTCGTTGACCCCCGGAAGACCTCTTCCTACACCGTCGCTGAGACCGTGGCCAAGGACCGGGTCCTCCTCCTAAGGCCCAACCTGGGCACGGACTACATCCTGGCCAACGCCATTGCCCGGGTGGTCTGGGAGCGGGGTTACTACGACATGGCCTACCTCCAGGCCCGCACCGACATGGGCCTCTTTGAGGAGTACAAGCAGAAGAGCCTCAAGCTCCAGGTGCCTTACGCCGAGTTCATGGCCCAGGTGGAGCGGATCACTGGGGTGCCCCGGGCCCAGATTGAGAAGGCCGCTGACTGGATCGCCAAGCCCAAGGCCGGCAAGTTCAAGCGCCGCACCCTCACCGTCTACGAGAAGGGCATCATCTGGAACATGAAGAACTACGACCAGGTGGCGGCCATCGTGCAGCTGGCGGTTCTCACCCACAACGTCGGCCGTCCGGGCACGGGTTGCGGCCGTCTGGGCGGGCACCAGGAGGGGTATGTGCGTCCCAAGTCCCCTACCCCGGGCTCCATCTACCGGGGCGGCCCGCCGGTTAACGTGGACAAGTTCTTGGTGGAGGGCAAGGGCAAGTTCTACTGGGTGGTGGCCACGGATCCTTACCTTTCCACCCCCAATAGCCAGGTGTTCCGCAAGCGCATCCACGAGCGGACGCAAAAGCTCACCAGGGCCTTGGGCCAAGGCGGGGAGCCGGGAACCATCCAGGAGCGGGTGAGAAAAATCCTGGACGTGCTCTACTCGGATCCCGATGCCCTTTTCATGGTGGTCCAGGACATCTACATGACGGAGACGGCCAGGGATGCCCACCTGATCCTGCCTGCTGCCGGCTGGGGCGAGGCCAACGAGACCTCCATCAACTGCCAGGGCCGGCTCCTTCGCCTCTACGAGAAGTTCATGGACCCGCCCGGCGAGGCCAAGCCCGACTGGGAGATCTTCAAGCTGGTGGGCCTCCGCCTTGCCGACCTCTACCGGGCCGAGGGCAAGGCCCAGGAGGCGGCCAAGTTTGAGTTCGGCAAGAACTGGAAGACGGACGAGGACGTTTTCCTGGCCGGGGCCGAGGAGTTTAAGGACAACCGGGTGAGCGAGGAGGATGAGGCCATCCTCGAGGCCGAGAACTACAAGGGCGTCACCTACAAGTTCCTCAAGGAGGTGGGCCAGCAGGGCATCCGCACCCCCGTCCGCCGCGATCCCAAGACCGGGAAGCTGGTGGGTACGGTGCGCCGGTTCACCTACCGGTTCGGCACCCCCGACGGCAAGTTCAAGTGGTACGGCTCGGACGACTGGGAGGGCTACCCTGCTGAGGTGGCCAAGTACCTGGAAGGGGAAAAGGCCAAGCAGTATCCCTTCTGGGTCACCACGGGGCGGGCCCAGACCATCTGGCAGACGGCCTACCACGACCGCCACTTGCCGGTAAAGGCGGCGGCCTTGCCCCTGCCCTATGTGGAG
>NZ_CALLUR010000155.1:0-2867 GCF_938010445.1 uncultured Thermus sp. | reverse complement strand
CTAGGCCTAAAAGGGCCCCAGCAAAGAGCCCTAGGATGACGGGACTCCCCCAGGGATAGGTGCTCCCACCCCAGGAAAAGGCCAGCATCAGGGGCACGGTCCAAGCCACAAGGAGGAAGGCCCCGAGGAAATCAAAAGGTTCGCGGCGGCCGGGTTTCAGCCGGGGCATGTAACGCAATATGAACCCCAGGGCCACGGCCCCCACGGGCACGTTGATGTAAAAGACAAAGCGCCAGGAGAGGTGGTCGGTGAGCAACCCGCCCAGCCAGGGTCCCACGGCCGAGGAAAGGCCAAAGAGGGCCCCAAAGGCCCCCGCCAGCTTGCCCCGCTCCCGCGGGGGGAAAAGGACGGCGATGGTGGTAAGGGCCAGGGCAAAAAGGGCCCCACCCCCCACTCCCTGGAGTCCCCGGAACAGGATGAGCTGGGCCATGTTCTGGGAAAGACCGGAGAGCACGGAACCCAGGAGGAAAATGAGTACCGCCCAAAGCAGGATGGCCTTGCGGGAAAAGAGCTCGGTAAGCCGGCCAAAGATGGGGGCGGAAACCGTGGAGGTCAAAAGATAGCTGGTGGTAACCCAGGCGTAGTACTCCGCCCCCTTAAGTTCCCCTACGATGCGGGGCATAGCCGTGGAAACGATGGTCTGGTCTAAAGCTGCCAGGAAAACCCCCAGCAGCACACCGATCATGGTAAAACGCACCTCTTGGGGTGTAGGGTTCATGACTCCTCCAACTTGCTCAATAAGCGGGCCAAGTGGTCCACTTCCTCCGGGCTAAGCCGGGCCAGGCGGCGCCTCAGGGCCGCTTCCATAAGCCTTTCTGCCTCCTCGAGGGCCACCTTCCCCTTTTCCGTCAGGCGGAAGGCGAAGCGGCGCAGGTCCTTGCTGTCCAAGGTGCGCTCCACAAAACCCCGCTCCTCTAACCGCCGGAGCATGTGGCTCACGGTGGGTGGGGGAAGCCCCATGTGCCGGGCCACATCCGAGGGATGGGGCAGCCCCTCCACCACCCGTAAAAGCCAGGCCTCGAGGCCCGAAAGCCCTAAGGCCACCAACCCCTCCTCCATCTCCTCCCGCACGGCCCGCTGAAACCGCCATATCCGCCCCATGAGGTCCCACACCATGGCCAAGATATTATTTCAGTTCAAACTATTTGATTGCAAGCTATCCCACCTTGACGCCCCCGCACCCCCGGGATTAGCCTGGGCCTCGGAGGACACCATGAGCCTGCTTTTTTACAGCCAAGGACAGGATCACTATAACCTTGACCCAGACCTAAAAGTAGTACTGAACACCTTCGCCCCCGGCCTACCCCAAGAAGCCCTGTCCACCTTCGGCAAGCTGGTGGGAGAGGAGGTCCTGGAGGTGGCCCACCACATCGATCAAGACGCCCCGCCCCGCCTAAAGATGCACGACCTGGATGGAAACCGCAGGGACCGGGCCCTCCTCTCCCCGGCGCAGAAGGCCCTTTTGGACAAGCTCCGCCCCATGATCCGCCCCGCCTACGAGGGCCAAGGCTGGCCCCTGCACTACGCCTTCGGCTACCTCTTGGCGGATGGGGGGCTCTACTGCATCCTCACCATTACCCATCAGGTGGCCTATGCGCTGCACAAGTACGCCCCAGAATGGGAGGCGGTGAAGCGGGAACTCCTTTACGGCCCGGCCTTCGGCGCCACCTGGATGACGGAGATCCAAGGGGGAAGCGACCTGGGGGCCAACCGCACCCTGGCCAAACGGGAGGGGGAAGCCTTCCGCCTTTACCAAGGGGACAAGTACTTCGCCTCCGGGGCCGGCCTGGCCGACTACGCCTTGGTGACCGCCAGGCCGGAAGGGGCTCCCCAAGGCCCCAAGGGGCTTGGCCTTTTCCTCCTGCCCCGTGAGGTGGAGGGGCGTCTCAACTTCACCGTGCGCCGCTTTAAGGAGAAGCTGGCCACCCGGGCCGTGCCCTCGGGGGAGGTGGAGCTGGAGGGAAGCCTGGCCTACCCCATCGGGAGGCTGGAAGAGGGCATCTACTACACCCTGGAAACCCTCACCGTGGCCCGCCTGGCCAACGCCGCCGCCGCCATGGGGATCGCCAAGAAGGCCCACCTCGAGGCCCTCTTCCGGGTGAGAAGGCGCACCGCCTTTGGAAAAAGGCTTTTGGACCACGAGCTCATCCAACACGACCTCCTGGAGATGCGCCTTAGGCAGGTGGGGGGCACCGCCTTGGCCTTCCTGGCCATCCAGGCCTTTGACCGGGCCTGGGAGGAGAGGCCTCCCTATAGCCCCCGCTACCACCTGGCCCGCCTCCTCTCCCACCTGGCCAAGGGGCGCACCGCGGAACACGCCAGCGCCATCACCGCCCTCGCCATGGAGCTCTTTGGCGGCCTGGGCTTCCTGGAGGAGTATGGGGTAGCCCGCTGGCACCGGGAGGCCCTCATCACCCCCATCTGGGAAGGTCCGGCCAACATCCAGGCCCTGGACATGCTGGAAGCCCTGGCCAAAAAGCGGGCCCATGAACCTTTTTTGGAAATGCTCCAGGATCATCCCCAGGCCCAAAGCTATGCGGAAAGGGCCCTGGCAAGGCTAAAGGAAGAAGGCCCCTGGCACGCCAAGGAGGCCCTAAGAGGGCTGGCCGACGCCGTAGCCGTCTACGCCTTGGCAAAGGTAGCCCACGAACCCTTCCCTGAGCTTTCCCACCTTTACGCCCGGCGCTTCCTGGAAGGGGAACCCCTACCCCTTAGCGCCCAAAGGCCCAGGCTCTATGACCCCTGGTGAAGCCTCTCGTATAGGGGCCCCAGGTCCTCAGGGCGGAAGCGGGCGGTGTAGCCCTTGGGGGGCAAGGGTTCCTGGTAGAAAAAGGCGGGAAGGTGGTCCTCCTCGTGGGTGAAGCCCG
>NZ_CALLUR010000154.1:0-9071 GCF_938010445.1 uncultured Thermus sp. | reverse complement strand
GAGCCTTCTGGCGAGGCTTCAGAGCGCGCCCTTCAAGGGAGGGGTTCCCTGGGAGGTCCTTTCCTGGATTCAGAGCTTTGGTCCGCGGGTGGAGGTGTTGGCCCCCGAGAGCCTGCGGCGCCTTTGGCTGGAAGAGGCACGGCAGGTTTGGGCGAAGGCGTCAGAGCTTGTCGGGGGCCGAGGTTAGGGTAAGAGCATGAGCCTAGCCCAGACAGCCCTCACCCTTTGGGCCAAGAGCGGGGACCCTTTTCATCCGCTCCTGGGCCACATGCTGGACGCTGGGGCCGTGGCCTGGGCCATTTTGGAGCGGGAGCCCGCGCGTACCCGAGCCCTCTACGCTTCGGACTGGGACTTGCCGGAGGAGGAGGCCCTAAGGCTGGTGGCCTTCTTGGTGGGCCTGCACGATTTGGGCAAGGCCAGCCCGGTTTTCCAGGCGGCGTGGCCGGAGGGGGCGAAGCGGGTTTGGGACCTTGGCCTGACCTGGGACCAGGAGTCGGTGCAGGAAAGCTGGGTGGCCCACGGGGTGCTTACAGAGATATACGTGAAGGATGCGCTTAAGCGGCAAGGGTTTCCCCTGCGCGTCGCCGACAAGGTGGCTAAGGCCCTGGGGGCTCACCACGGCTTCTTGGCGCGAGGGGATGAGCTACAAACGGGGCGGCTACATGTCAGGATGGAGTACCCCCATTGGAAGGAGGCCCGGGACTACCTGGTGGAAAGGTTGGCCGAGGGCCTCGGCTTGCAGTTGCCCTTAAGGGTAGGGCGGGAGGATGTTTCGGCAACGGCCGTGCTCCGGGTTATGGCCTTGGCCTCCTTTGCCGATTGGATCGCCTCGGACCCCAGGTTTTTCCCCTACGGTAGGGACCCGGGGAAAGCGGGTTACTGGGAAGAGGCCTTGGACCTTGCCCATAAGGCCCTGGAGAGCCTCCCTTGGCCCAAGACGCGCCCAGGGGAAGCCAGGACCTTTGAGGAACTCTTCCCCTTTAGCCCCAATGCCTTGCAAAAGGGCGTGGTCCAGATTTTGGAGACCGCGCCACCCGAGCCCATCCTCCTTTTGCTGGAAGCGCCCATGGGCCTTGGGAAAACCGAGGCGGCCCTTTATGCCTACCACGTCCTCAGGCAAAGGTTGGATCATCGGGGGCTTTATGTGGCCCTGCCCACCCAGGCAACCGCCAATGGCCTGTTCCCCCGAGTGCGGGATTTTCTGGAAAGGTTGGCGGTGGGAGAACATTGGGAGCTCCAGCTTCAGCATGGGGCAGCACCCCTCAATCCCCTGTACGCTGAGCTCCTGGAAAGGGCCCAGCCAGTGCAGGTCTACGACCCCGAGGAGGAAAGGGGAGGGGAGGAAAAGGGAGGAGGCGTGGCGGCCTCGGCCTGGTTCTCTGCCAAGAAGAGGGCCATGCTGGCGGGGCACGGGGTAGGCACCTTGGACCAGGCCCTCCTGGGGGTCTTGAAGGTGAAACATCACTTCGTGCGGCTATGGGGCCTGATGAATCGGGTGGTGGTCTTGGACGAGGTGCATGCCTACGATACCTATACCTCGGGGCTTCTCAAGGCCTTGCTCACGTGGCTTAAGGGGTTGGGGTCCAGCGTGGTCCTGATGACCGCCACCCTTCCCGAAAGGAAGCGCCAGGAGCTCCTTAGGGCCTGGCTAGGGGATGAGGGGGTGTCCTTTTGCCTTCCCCCCTATCCGCGGGTTTGCGCCTTGGGCCAGGGCCGCATGGAGGGAAGGCACCTTCCCCTGGAGGGAAAGCGCCTGCGCCTCGAGGCGGCCCCCGTGGCCTTGGGGGAGCTGGCCTCCTTCCTGAAGGGCCGGTTGCCCGGGGCCGTGGGAGCCATTGTGAACACGGTGGACCGGGCTCAGAACCTTTACCTGGCCTTGGGTGAGGGGGAGAGGGTTACCCTCGAGGACCTCCTCCGCGCCATGGGGCCAGGGCAGGACCAAGGGGCTTGGGCTAGCCTTTGGGAGGTTAGGGAGGAAAAGGGCCGGTTCACCGTGGGCAAGCGCCTTGCGGACGGCACCTGGGTCTTCCTGCTCCACGCCCGCTTTCCCGCTGAGGAGAGGGCCCTCCGGGAGGCGGTGGCCCTGGCCCTTTTTGGCAGGCATGGCCCCCGGCCAGAGAAGGCCATCTTGGTGGCCACCCAGGTGGCCGAGCAGAGTCTGGACCTGGACCTTGACTTCCTCTACTCCGACCTGGCACCCATAGACCTCCTGTTCCAGCGCGCAGGGCGCCTGCACCGCCACCCTCGGCCTCGCCCTCCGGGTCTTGAGGCGCCCCTGCTGGCGGTGGGGGGTTTGCTGGGACTGCCAGAGGCAGAGGGCGGGGGCCCCTCCTTTGGTGGGGAACTCCATTGGAGCCGGGTATACGAGGACTATGTGCTCCTCTCCACGTGGTTTTCCTTGAGGGGAAAGGAAGAGCTCCGCCTGCCCCAGGACCTGGAGCTCCTCTTGGAGGAGGTGTACGAACGCCCATGGCAGGACTTCCCTCCGGAGCTGCGGGGTAGGGCTGAGAAGTCCTACGAAGACCTAAGCCAAAGGCAGGAGAAGGAGGCGCAAACGGCCGAGAACCTGGCTTTGGCCAAGTTGGATAGGCTCCTAAGTGGGGTGGATGCGGCTGCTTTGGCTGCGGATTTACGGCTGGATGATGAGGAGGAAAGCCCTAGGACCCAACGCTTCCTCACCCGCTTGGGAGACCCTTCCGTTGCTGTGGTGCCCGTCTATAGGAGGGACGGGGAGTGGTTTTTGGACGCCGAGGGCCAGCGCCCTGTACGGCTAGCAGGCCAGCTGGGAAAGGAGGAGGTCGTGGCCCTTTGGAGCCGGGCCGTGCGCCTTTCCCGCTATCCCATTCCCCAGGAACTGTTGGGGCGAACCCCCCCTCCTGCCTGGCGCAAAAGCGGCCTCCTGCGGGGCTTATGGCCTTTGGAGGTGGGGGAGAGCTTTTCCTTGAAGAAAGGGGCATTGGCGGTGGATCTGGACCCCGAGCTTGGGGTGGTTTACCGGCAGGTTTAAACCCGTCAAGGGATGTCGGATGGTTCTGCTAGGGTGGTCTTGGAAGGGTGGGCAGGGGATGACGTGCTCCGGCAGGGCTTCCCAAAGGGAGGTGAGACCTTGGCCAAGTTTAACTTGATAGAGGAAGCGTGGATTCCGGTGTTGCGGGACGGCAGGGTGGTGGAGGTGGGCCTAAAGGAGGCGCTTCTACAGGCCCAGGAGATCGCCCGCATTGAAAGCCCCTCGCCCCTCGAGGAGGCCGCCCTCCACCGGTTGCTGTTGGCGGTGCTGTACCGGGCCCTCCCCGACTTAAAGGACCAATACGACCTGGAAGGGCTCCTACAAGAGGGGGGGTTCCCCTCAGGTGCCATTCTTGAATACCTGGACCGCTATCACGACCGCTTTTACCTCTTCCACGACACGGCACCTTTTCTGCAGATTCCCGACTTACCCCAGGATGATCCCCGCCCCTGGACCTCCCTGGTCCCCCAGTTGGCCAGCGGCAACAACCCTACCCTTTTTGACCACTCTTTGGACGATAGCCCTCTTCCCATTTCTTACCCCGAGGCGGCCCGGGCCCTTCTGGTACACCAGGCCTTTGCGCCCGGGGGGCTCCTAAGGCGCATGGGCGTGGTCTCAGCAAAGGACGCCCCTCTGGCACGCCCAGCAGTCTTCCTGGTGGAGGGGGAAAATCTGTTCCAGACCCTAATCCTCAACCTGGTGCCGCAGGAGGATACCGAGAAGGCCCTCTGGGAGCGGCCTCCTCTCCAGAGCCAGGAGGTTTGGGGTTACCGCACCAAATGGCCCCTGCAAGGGGTCAGCCTGGTGTATGTCTGGCCGAGCCGGGGGATTCTCCTCCTGGATGACGGGGATGGGGTCAGGTGGACGGCTTACGGTCCAGGAGTGGAACCCGTGGATGTGGCCTGGCGGGACCCCATGGTGGCCTACCGCGAGGACAAAAAGGGGAATGTTCTTGCCTTACGCCTCAATATGGACCGCAGTTTCTGGCGGGATTTCGCGGCCATGCAGCCATCCTCGGGTGGCCGGCTTCCGGCTGTGCTGACCCATGCGGCAGGTTTTGACCACCTGGACCAAGCCTTTTCTCTCCGTGTCCTGGGACAGGTGTCGGACCAGGCGAAAATCCTGGATATTCGCCGGGAGGTATACCCCTTTTCCAAGGCCATGCTGACGCCGAAGGGGGAACTCCTCCTAAAGAAGGGGCTTGAGCTGGCAGAATCCACAGCCTCAGGGCTTACCTCCGTGACCTGGCTGCTGGCCAGGGAGGTCTTGGGCGATCGGGATAGGACGGAGCTGGAAAACTTTGTGAAGTCCCTGCCTCTTATGAGGCTCTTTTGGCATCGCTTGGATGCGGATTTTCCCAAGTTTGTCCGCGCGCTGCAGGATGAGGCGGCCGTGGACCTGTGGCGTCAGGTTCTTCGCCAAGCGGCCCTATGGGCCTGGGGCGAGACGGAACGGTTCGTGGGGACCGAGGCCAGGCACCTTAAGGCCCTAGTGAAGGCGAGGGGGGCTTTGGCTGGGGTTTTGAGCAAGCTGGAGGACGCTGACGCGCCCCCAGGTGCCAAGGGCTCCACAGAGGCAAAAGGGGAGGTGAAAGGGTGAACGGCCAAGGGACAAGCGGGGAGCGGTTTCTGGGTTGGCTTCAGGACCTCAAGGGCAAGGCCTCGTGGCGGGCGGCTAGGGCAGCCCTTCGGCGGAGCCTAGCTTTTGATCCGGGAGCCTATCCACCGGCCATGCCCTACGTGGAACCCTTCTTTCGGGGTACTGGGGATGAGGGGTGGCGGAGGCAAGCCTACTACCTGGTGGCCGGTCTATACGCGTTACGGGATGGGGAGCACCGGGGGGGGCGTTCCCTGGCGCAAGCCCTCTACGAGGTTCGGCAAAAGAGGGGCTCGGAAAGCGTGGAGAAGCGGTTCTTGGCACTTCTAGACGCCGACCGAGACCAGATCGCTTACCGCCTGCGCCAGGCGGTGCTCTTGGTGGAAGGGCCGTTGGACTTCGCCCGCCTGCTGGACGACTTGATGGGCTGGTTCCACGCAAGCCGGCGGGTACAGGCTCGGTGGGCGAGGGAGTTTTACGGCACGGGGCAGGGTAAAGAGGAGGCGGCCTTGGAGGGGCAAGCCTCTGGGAACAAGGAGGAGGTGACGGAATGAAGCTTTTGGAACTGCATGTGATCCAGACGGTGGCTCCCAGCAATCTGAACCGGGACGACACAGGAAGCCCTAAGGATGCTCTTTTTGGCGGATACCGCCGGGCCCGCATCTCTAGCCAGGCGCAGAAGCGGGCCGTGCGGGTGGCGTTTAGGGATTGGCCTCTCCTTTCGGAAGACGAGCGGGCCATTCGTACCAAGCGCTTGGTGGAGGCGCTTTTGCAGAGGCTTACGGGAATAGAGGAGGGACGGGCTCGCCTGGCCGTGGAAAATGCCCTAAACGCCGTGGGCTTCAACGTGAAGGAGGGAAATAGGACGGAATATCTTCTCTTCTTGGGGAATCAGGAGCTCAATCGCTTGGCGGAGTTAATCCGGAAAAATCTGGACCCCCTAACCGCCATGCAGGCCAAGGGTAAGAAGGGGGCAGAGGTTGACAGTGAGTTGAAAAAGGCCTTGGAGAAGGCCTTGGATGGTGGAAGGGCGGTGGACCTGGCCCTCTTTGGCCGCATGCTGGCGGACCGCCCTGAGCTGGGCGTGGATGCAGCGGCCCAAGTGGCCCACGCCCTTTCCACCCACAAGGTGGACCGGGAGTTTGACTTCTATACCGCCGTGGATGACCTGAATCCCAAGGAGGAAACCGGGGCCGGGATGATGGGGGATGTGGAGTTTTACTCCGCCACCATGTACCGGTACGCGGTGGTGAATCTGGACCAGCTCCTTGCCAACCTGCAAGGGGACAAGGACCTGGCCGTTAAAGGTGCCTTGGCTTTCCTGGAGGCCTTTGCCCTCACTTTGCCCTCCGGGAAGCAGAACTCCTTTGCGGCCCACAACCCGCCTCTTTTCCTGGCCTTCCGTGCGGGGGTTGGGTTGCCCCGGAACCTGGCCACGGCCTTTGAAAACCCCATCTGGCCCAGGGATGGCAAGTCCCTCTCAGCCCTCTCCGTGGAGGCTTTGGTAAAGGAGTGGGCCAAGTTTGATAGGGCTTTTGGCCCCCTTAATCCGGAGTGGAAGGCGGCCTTGTGCCTGGTGGAGGCCCATGTGGGCGGCTTGCCCTTGGCGGAGGGGTTGCCCGATCTGAGGAAAGAGGCAGAAACGGCGGTTCGGGAACTCCTGGGAGGCTGAAATGCCCACGCTCCTCCTAAGGCTACAGGGCCCCATGCAGTCGTGGGGTACGCGGAGCCGGTTTGACCACCGGGACACCTGGCCCTACCCCACCAAAAGCGGGGTACTGGGCCTGGTGGCGGCAGCCCTGGGCAGGGATAGGGGGGAGGACATCGCGGACCTGAGCGCCTTGCGCATGGGGTTGCGGGTGGACCAAAGAGGCGTGTTGCGGGTGGATTACCAAACGGCCCGGGATATCTTGGCGGCTAGCGGTAAGTCTAAGGTCAACGTCCAAAGCTGGCGGTATTTCCTTTCGGATGCGGCCTTTCTGGTGGGCCTCGAGGGCCCCCGGGATCTCCTTCGGGAGGTGCACCAATCCCTCCTTAACCCCCGGTACGTGCTCTACCTGGGCCGCAAGGGTTACCTTCCCAGCCCTCCCCCTTACCTTGAAGACGGTTTGCGGGAGGAACCCCTGGAAGAGGCCTTGAGGGACTATCCTTACCTGCTTTCGCAAAAGCCCAAGGAGGACGTGTTGTTGGTCCTCGAGGCCAGGGAGGGCCGGTTGGTCTACGACCAGCCCATAGCGCCCTTTGCCCAGCGCCGTTTTGCGGCCCGGTATGTGACGGAGGTTCTGATCCCTAAGGACGAGATCCGCCTGAAACCCGACAGGGCCAAGGAGGGGGAGGATGTGGATCAGCAAACTGGTGCTTAACCTGCGTTCCAAGGCGGCTCGCCGGGACCTGGCCAACCCCTACGAGATGCATCGCACCCTATCCCGGGGGGTATCGGAAGCCCTTAAGGAAGGTCGGGAAAGGCTCTTGTGGCGACTGGAGCCCACCCGCACCGTGGATGCCCCGGTGGTGCTGGTGCAGACCCTCAGCCCACCCGATTGGAGCCTATTGGAGGAGGGTTATGCCACGGTCTATCCCCCGAAGCCCTTCCATCCCGTCTTGCACGAAGGCCAGGTGTTGCGCTTTCGCCTAAGGGCCAATCCCAGCAAGCGCTCCAAGGAGAGGGGGGAAAGGGTAGCCCTGAAAACCCGGGAGGAGAAGCTGGCTTGGCTGGCCCGGAAGCTTGGGGAGGGGGGGTTCCGCTTGCCCTACCGGGAGGACCAGCCCCTGGCCGTTATCCGCCAGGACACCTTCTTGGAGGTGAGGAAGGGGGGTCATCTTTTACAAGTCCAGGCGGTGCTCTTTGAGGGGACCCTCGAGGTGGTGAACCCAGAAAAGGCTTTGGAAACCTTGAGGAGGGGGATTGGTCCGGGCAAGGCCCTTGGACTGGGCCTCCTTTCCCTTCACCCATAGGCGCTTATGCCCCCGGTACCCAACACCCGCAACCTCAAGGAGCTACCCAAGTTCCGCGACGGGCTTTCGTACCTCTATGTGGAGCACGCCTTCATTGAACAGGAGGCCCAGGGCATTGGGGTGTATGACCAGCATGGCCTCACCTTAGTGCCGGTTGCGGCTTTGGGTGTCCTCTTCCTGGGGCCAGGAACCCGCATCACCCATGCCGCCGTCCGGGCCTTGGCGGGCAATGGATGCACGGTGGCCTGGGTGGGAGAAGGTTTTGCCAGATTCTATGCCCAAGGCCTGGGGGACACCAGAAGCTCCCGCCGGCTCCAGCTCCAGGCCAAAGCCTGGGCTGACCCAGCTCTTCACCTTAAGGTGGTCTTCCGCTTGTACCAAAGGCGTTTCCAAGAACCTCTCCCCCCTGACCTTACCTTGGAGGGGGTAAGGGGCCTCGAGGGGGTCCGGGTTAGAGCGGCTTACGCCCGGTGGAGCCGGGAAACGGGTGTGCCCTGGCAGGGGCGGTCCTATGACCGAGGAAACTGGGCCGCCTCCGATCCCGTGAACCGGGCCTTATCTGCGGGAGCCGCTTATCTCTACGGGCTGGCTCATGCCGCCATCGTCTCCAGCGGGTTTAGTCCAGCCCTGGGCTTCATCCACACGGGAAAGCTCCTTTCCTTCGTCTACGACGTGGCCGACCTTTACAAGACCGAGGTGCTGGTACCCGCTGCCTTTCTTACCGTGGCCGAAAGCGACCTGGAGGTGGAAAGGCGGGTGCGCCAAAGGCTTAGGGAGCAAATCCTCGAGGCGAGGTTGCTGGAGCGTATGGTGGAGGACCTCCTGTGGCTCTTTTCAGGGCTGGGTCTACCCGAAGAGGAAGGGGAGGAAGACGACCCCACCCGGCCCGGGGGGCTTTGGGACCTCGAGGGAGAGGTGGAGGGCGGGGTGGCCTATGGTGGTGCTGATCCTGGAGAAAGTTCCTAGGAGTCTTAGGGGCGAGCTAACCCGCTGGCTTCTGGAACTGGATACGGGGGTCTTTGTGGGTCGCGTTAGCGCCACGGTGCGCGACCTTCTTTGGGAAAAGGTGTTGGAGAAGGCGGGGGAGGGTCGGTGTGCCATGGCCTGGCGCACCAATAACGAGCAGGGTTTTGCCCTGCGGCTTCACGGTTATCAGGACCGCGTCCTGCGGGATTTTGATGGTATCATGCTGGTAGCTGTGCGCAACGCCGAGGCTATGCGCAAAGCGGAGAAACTTAAGCGCTTAGCTAGGCGAGCACAGGGGGAGCTTGACAACCAAACCCTGGATTGAATCTTTTTACAGACCCTTAGAGGGGGGTCACGCGGGGTTTTTGCTGTCTGGGTCATGTGTAGTCCCCACACGCGTGGGGATGACCCTAGTGCACAATCGTCGACGACGACGTAGATGATGTAGTCCCCACACGCGTGGGGATGACCCGGAGGCATCTCCTACTTGAGGAAGGAAGAGCCCGTAGTCCCCACACGCGTGGGGATGACCCGATCCTGGAGGAGA
>NZ_CALLUR010000153.1:0-5983 GCF_938010445.1 uncultured Thermus sp. | reverse complement strand
CACTTGATCGCCGATGTGCGCTTTGGTCCCATCGGGGACCCTGGGGGCCTCCATAGGGCCCTTCTGGAGATTCCGGGGGTGGTGGAGACGGGTCTTTTCGTGGGCTTGGCCACCCGGGCCCTGGTGGCGGGGCCCATGGGGATAGAGGAACTGGTGCCTTAAGGCCCGGCCTTCTGGGTGGTCTCCGGTTTGGGGGATGGATTTTGTGCCGGGACTGGGCGCCGGTGTAGAATCATGGCCATGAAGGGGATGCCTCACCCCTAGGGCGGGGAAGCCTTTCCCGCCCGGGGCGCATGCCCCGGTTTTTCTTGGAGGAGGGATGGAAAAGGTTTTTTACATCACCACCCCCATCTACTACGTGAATGCGGAACCCCACCTGGGCCACGCCTACACCACCGTGGTGGCGGACTTCCTGGCCCGCTGGCACCGGTTGGATGGATACCGGACCTTTTTCCTCACCGGCACCGACGAGCATGGGGAAACCGTCTACCGGGCGGCCCTGAAGGCGGGGGAGGAGCCCCAGGCCTTTGTGGACCGGGTCTCCCAGCGCTTCCGCAAGGCTTGGGAGCTTTTGGGCATCGCCTACGACGATTTCATCCGTACCACGGAGGAGCGGCATAAGCGGGTGGTGCAGCGGGTCTTACAGAAGGTCTACGAGGCGGGGGACATCTACTACGGGGAGTACGAGGGGCTTTACTGCGTAAGCTGCGAGCGCTTCTACACGGAAAAGGAGCTTCAAGGGGATCTTTGCCCCATCCACGCCCGCCCCGTGGAGCGGAGACGGGAAGGGAACTACTTCTTCCGCATGGAGAAGTACCGGGAGTGGCTCATTGACTACCTCCAGACCCACCCCGACCTCATCCGGCCCGAGGGGTACCGGAACGAGGTGCTTTCCATGCTCTCCGAGCCCATCGGGGATCTCTCCATCTCCCGGCCCAAGGCCCGCGTACCTTGGGGCATCCCCCTGCCCTGGGATGAGGCCCACGTGACCTACGTGTGGTTTGACGCCCTCCTCAACTACGTTTCCGCCCTGGGCTACCCCGAGGACCCCCGCTACGCCACCTTCTGGCCCCAGGCCTGGCACCTGATCGGCAAGGACATCCTGAAGCCCCATGCGGTCTTCTGGCCCACCATGCTGAAGGCGGCGGGGATTCCCATGTACCGGCACCTGAACGTGGGAGGGTTTCTGCTGGGGCCGGATGGCCGCAAGATGAGCAAAACCCTGGGGAACGTGGTGGACCCCTTTGCCCTTACGGAGAAGTACGGCCGGGATGCCGTGCGCTATTACCTTTTGCGGGAGATTCCTTATGGCCAGGATACACCGGTGAGCGAGGAGGCCTTGAAGGCTAGGTACGAGGCGGATCTGGCCGACGACCTGGGCAACCTTCTCCAGCGCACCCGGGCCATGCTCTTTCGTTTCGCTGAGGGACGCATTCCCGAGCCGGTTTCTGGGGAGGAGCTGGAGGAGGGCACGCGCCTTGCGGGACGCCTCAGGGGTCTGGTGCGGGAGCTTCGCTTCCACGTGGCCCTCGAGGAGACCATGGCCTACGTGAAGGCCATAAACCGCTACATCAACGAGAAGCGTCCCTGGGAGCTATTCAAGGAGGATCCCCAGGAGGCTAGGGCGGCGCTCTACCGGGTGGTGGAGGGCCTGAGGATCGCCTCCATCCTCCTTACCCCGGCCATGCCGGACAAGATGGCCGAGCTGCGCCGGGCCTTGGGCCTGAAGGAGGAGGTGAGCCTCGAGGAGGCGGAGCGCTGGGGCCTGGCGGAACCCCTTCCCCTTCCCCAGGAGGCGGGGGTTCTCTTTCCCAAGGAAGTCCCAAGGGGGGAGGCCAGGGGAGGCAAAATGGAGGGCACAAAGGAGGATCGCTTCATTGGCATGGAGGATTTCGCCAAGGTGGAGCTTAGGGTGGCCCAGGTGGTGGCGGCGGAAAAGCACCCCAATGCCGATAGACTCCTGGTGCTTAGGCTCTCCCTGGGGAACGAGGAGCGCACCGTGGTTTCCGGCATCGCCCAGTGGTACCGCCCCGAGGACCTGGTGGGGAAAAAGGTGGTGGTGGTGGCCAACCTCAAGCCTGCCAGGCTCCGGGGCGTGGAGAGCCAGGGGATGATCCTTGCGGCATCCGAGGGGGATAGGCTGGCCCTGGTCACGGTGGAGGGGGAGATTCCCCCAGGGGCGTTGGTGAAATAAAGAGGGGTGGGGATGGTGGGGCTCCACCTTGGCCTGTCAGGGTGGGGTGGTCTAGGGGGCCGGAGAAAACCCGGCCCCTTGGCCTTTCCCGGCTAGCGGGTGGCGTTCAGCTCCTCCAAGGCCCGCTTGAGGATGGCGTCTTCTTCCAGGTTCAAAACCGCCTGCCCCCGCTCCTCGGGCAAGGGCCGCTGGCGCTGGGGTTCGGCGTAGGTGAACTTGCCCTCGGCATCGGCCTTGACCTTCACCGTCTTCCCGTTTAGGGTCACGGTGACCTCAGCCCCGGGAGGCGCCCCGGCCCCTTGCAGGGAGAAGGGGGTGGGGAAACGGGTGTCCTTGACCTCTATGTCGGGCTTCAGCCCCTGCTTGTTAATGGCCCGGCGCTTAGGGGTGAGCCATTCAAAGGTGACCAGGGTGAGCTCACCGCCGTTGGCCAGGGTGTAGGGGGTCTGGCCCACGCCCTTGCCGAAGGTTTTTTCCCCGATAACCTTGGCCCGGCCGTAGTCCTGCAGGGCCCCGGCCACGATCTCGCTGGCGGAAGCCGAGTTCCCGTTCACCAGGACCACCATGGGCCCATCCCAAAGGGGCTTCCCCGAGGCCTCGCACCAGACCCGGGTGAGGTTCTTGGTGCGGGTGTAGACGATGGGGCCTTCCTTCAAGAAGGCGCTGGCCACCGCACACCCCTGGTCCAGGAGGCCGCCCCCGTTATCCCGGAGGTCAAAGATGAGCTTCTTGATGCCCTGGGCCTTGAGCCCGTCTATGGCCTTCTTAAGCTGGTCCTCCACCTTGAAGTTGCCGAAGGTCTCCAGGGCCACATAGCCCACGTCCCCGATCCTGCCCGTGGAAACCGAGATGATCTCCACCTTTTCCCGGATGAGCTCAAAAACCAGGGGGGCGGGGGTCCCTTCCCGGCGCACCTTGATGGTGACCTTGGTTCCCTCCCGGCCCCGGATCCGGGCCACCACCTCCAAAAGGGGAAGACCCGTGACGTCCTCTCCGTCCACCTCGAGGATCACATCCCCGGCCCGCATCCCCGCCCGCTGGGCAGGCAGGCCCTTCATCACCCCTTCAATCTTGGCCCCGGTGCCGTCGGGATTGGCGGGGGAGAGGGTGGCCCCTATGCCGAAGAACTCGCCCCTTAGATCCTCCTGGCGGACGCTGGCCCGCTGGGGGGGAGAGTAGCTGGTAAAGGGGTCCTTAAGGGCGGAGACCATGCCCCCGATGGCCCCTTCCAGGAGGGCGTTGAGCTTATCGCGGGGGAGGTTTTCCAGGTAGTCCTGTTGGATCCTTTGGTAGACCTCCAACAGGGCCTGGCCGTTGGGGTTTTGCAGGAGGTTTTCCGCCTGGGGCCTTGGAAGCTGAGCGTATACCAGGGCCAGGACCACCCCGAGCCCTGCAATGAACCACGCGCGTTTTTTCATCTCTTCCCTCACCTAAGCTCCACTATAACGCCCCACCATGAGAAACAACCGTGGCCTGTCTTCCGTATAGTAAGGGCATGATCGCCTTCCACCGGGTGGGCCTGGAATACCCCCGCACGGGGACCAAGGCGCTGTACAACGTGAGCCTTGAGGTCAGGAAGGGGGAGTTCGTCTACGTGGTGGGCCACTCGGGGGCGGGGAAGTCCACCTTGCTTTCCCTGATCCTGCGCCGGCTCCTTCCCACCCAAGGAACGGTGTACTTTGGCGGACAGAACCTGAAGCTTCTCAAGGGGGACCAGGTGGCCCTTCACCGCCGCCGGATCGGCATGGTGTTCCAGGACCACCGCCTCCTTTCCGACATGACGGTGGAGGAGAACCTGGCCTTTGTGCTCCAGGTGCAAGGGATTCCCCCCAGGGAGTGGGGGGAGCGCATCGCCACGGCCCTGCGACGGGTGGGGCTTTCCCACAAGAAAAGGGCCTTTCCCGAGGAGCTTTCCGTGGGCGAGGCCCAGCGGGTGGCCATAGCCCGGGCCTTGCTCCTGGACCCCCCGGTGATCCTGGCGGACGAGCCCACGGGGAACCTGGACCCCGAAAACGCCCTGCAGGTACTGGATATCCTTAAGGCCGCCCACGGAAGGGGGGCCACGGTGCTGGTGGCCACCCATAGCCGCGAGCTCTTGGAGGCCTACCCGGCCCGGGTGGTGGTGTTGAAGGCGGGCCAGGTGGTGCGGGACGAACGTCCTGGGGAAGGTGGTAGCATAAGGGTAAGGGAAAGCCCTGACCGGGGCGGAAAGGAGGGTGTATGAACGTCTACAAACTCATCGGTCGCAACCTGGAGATCACCGACGCCATTCGGGACTACGTGGAAAGGAAGCTTTCCCGCCTGGACCGCTACCAGAATGGGGAGCTCATGGCCAAGGTGGTTCTTTCCTTGGCCGGCAGCAACCACGTGGCCCGCAAGGCCAAGGCCGAGGTGCAGGTGGACCTCCCCGGGGGGCTCGTTAGGGTGGAGGAGGAGGACCCTGACCTTTATGCGGCCATCGACCGCATGGTGGACCGGCTGGAAACCCAACTGAAGCGCTACAAGGAGCGGCGTTTCGTGGGCAAGCGGCACACCTACCAGGGGCCGCCACCTCCCGAGGTACGGGACCTCGAGGCCCTGCGCAAGCCCGAGGAGGAGGAAGGTCCCAGGATTGTCCGGGTCAAGCGCTTTGAGATGAAGCCCATGGACCCCGAGGAGGCCGCCTTCCAGATGGAGGCCTTGGGCCATGACTTCTTCGTGTTCCGTAACGCCAAGACCGACGAGATCAACGTCATCTACCGCCGCAAGGACGGCAACTACGGGCTTATTGAGCCCGCATAGCCAAGGTCTTCAGTAGTAGGCGGAGGGATCCACGAAGCGGGTCTCTCCGCCTAGGCGTACCGCCACCCTGAACTCCACTTCCTCCGGGCGGATGAGGAGGCCGCCTCCCGTGTAGCCCAGAAGCTGTCCGCGTTGCACCCTCTGGCCTTCCTGCACCAAGGGTTCTTGCAGGTTGGTGTAGACGGTGGAAAGGGTTTCCGTGTGCACCAGCATCACCGTGTAGCCCAGGTTGGGCAGGTAGAGGATCCCGGCCACGTACCCGTCGGCGGCAGCCTGTACCGGGCTTCCCGGGGCGGGGCCCTGGATCACCTGGAAAGGCCCTTCCTGCCCATAGGGCACCAGGATTCTGCCTCCGGGCACGGGAAAGGCCAGCCGGCCCACGGTGGCGGGCAAGGGGGGAGGGGGTACCACCACGCTGGCCTGGCGGGGTGAGGGTGGGGTGGCCGCCTGGCGGCGCTCGGCCTCCAGCCTCCTCCTCTCCTCCTCCTGCCTTCGCCGCTCCTCCTCCTGGCGCTTAAGCTCCAAGAGGCGTTGCCGTTCCGCCAGCACCCTGGCCTGGAGGGCGGCCAGCTGGGCTTGCAGGCGTTGCCGTTCCGTCAGGGCCTCCCGGAGAAGGGCCCTTTTGCCCTGCGCCTCCTGCCTTAGGCTGGCGAGGGTGGCCTCCAGCTCCCCCTTTTGCCCCTCGAGGGCCCTTTGGGTCTGGCCCAGGGCCTTCTCCTTGGCGGTGAGGTCGGCGAGGAGGAGGCCTAAGCGCTCCCGCTCTTCCCTTAGGGCCTTCAAGGTGGCCTGAAGGGTACGGACCAGCTCCGCATCCCGCTCCGAGATGTACCCCACCCAGCGGGCCCGCACCGCCAGGTCGGTGAAGGACTGGGCCCGGAGGAGGGGGAGGTAGCGGCCAGCCCTTTCCCGGTGCAGGCTTCGCATCAGGGCCTGGAGCCGCTCCTTTAGGTTTTCCAGGTCCCTTTCCAGCTTGGCGATACGCCCTTCCGTCTGGCCGATTTCCTCCTT
>NZ_CALLUR010000152.1:0-2512 GCF_938010445.1 uncultured Thermus sp. | reverse complement strand
CGGAAAAGCCTGGACCTTCTCCTCACCTCCAACTGGGCCCCCGAGGAAGCGGCGAGGCGGCTTGGGGAGAACGCCGAGGCCCTTCTCTCCCGGGTGGGGCGGGCCGTGGAGGTGCGGGGGCCGGACCGGAGGCGGAAGGCGGGCTAGGGGAGGGGTGGAGGGCATGCGCGAAAGTTTTCTTTCGCGCAAATAGGAAGGGAGAAGGCCTCAAAAGCGCCCTCCCCAAGCCCTCTCAGGGCCCGGGGGCCTAGCGGCCCCACGGGAGGGGGTAGGAGGCAAGGAAAGCATGAAAGCGGTGCTTATCATCTTAAAAAACGGCAAGCTCGTGCGGCGGGAGCGGCGCTTCCCCGACTGGAAGGCCTACGAAGCCTTCCTCGAGGCCCTGGCCCGGGGGCGGTGGGCGAGGACCTACCGCTCGGGGGCCTACCTCGAGGCCAGGCGGCAGGGCCTCTACCTGGAGGTCTTGGGGAGGGAGGAAGGATGAGGCGGGTGGTCATCCGCTTCGCGGACGGCACCACCACGAGCTTCGACCTCGTGGAGGAACGCCTGGAGCGGGACCTCCGGCACCACCTGGGCTTCTTCCCCGGCAAGAGGGTGGCCCGGGTAGAGGAGCAGATCTACGACCCCACCCACCCTCGGAGGTTCCGGTACGAGCGGCGGGAAGACCTCGAGGCCCTCTGTCTTAGCTACACGAAGGAAAGATAGGTATGGAGTTCGCGCGAGTCCTCAAGCAGGCGGAAGAGCGGCTACGCTTCCTGGGCGAGCCCCACTACTCCGGCCTCTCCGACCGCCCCTGGCCCATGGTGCCCTGGGAGGGGCGGATGGTGCGGCTCGCCCGGGAGATGCGGGTGGACGGTTGGAGCGTGTGGTACGAGGTCCTGGGCCGGGAGGGGGTGGTTCTCTACGCCCTCGAGGCCCGCGTGTAAGGCGCTGACATCCTCCCCGTTCTGAAGAACGGGGGCTCCTACGCGGAGCTTGCGAGGTTGGAGTCTGTATGAGCCGAAGCCCACACCTTTACCCCATCCAGCCCCTCCCCCACGGGAGGAGCCTGTCCGGGTTGCCCCAGACGGGCCGTGTCAGGCGGCCCCTGCCGCAGCACATCAAGCGCAGCGGCAGCGATGTTGAGACTGGCTACCACATCGGCATTGCCCTGGTAGCCGCAGGCCACACATCGGAAGTGGCTCTGCTCAGGTCGGTTGGCCCGGCTAGCATGGCCGCACTTCGGGCAGGTTTGGCTGGTCTTGCGGGGGTCCACGAACACCACCCGCACCCCCGCCCGCTCGGCCTTGTACAGCACAAAGTCGACCAGTTGCCGGAAAGCCCAGCTCGAAACCATGCGGTTAAACTTCTTGCTTCCCCGCACCCGGTCCCGGATGCCGTCCAGCCGCTCAAAGGCCAGCACGGGATTGGGGTACCGGAGCGCCAGGTCCACCAGTTGTCGGCTGACCTTGTGGTTGAGGTAGGTCATCCAGCGTCTCTCTCGGTCGCCCATGGCCCGCACCCGGTCGGTGCGACGGTGGCGTTGCAAACGCTGGCGCAGGGAAGCGAACCGCTCCCGGCGATGGCGGATGGGCTTGCCGTTCACCACAAACACGCCTTTGGGATGCTTGGCCGTAGCCAACCGAACGATGCCCAGGTCCACCCCGATAACGGTGGGTTCACCGTTCCCGCCACGGACGGTAGGGGTGGTGGGCACCTTAAGGGGCAACATGACAAACCAGTCGTGCCCCCTTTTGAAGAGCCTTGCATCCCCCTGGACGTACTGGAGCCTGTCCCTCCACTGCGGGGGAACCGACAGGGGAAACCAGAGGTACTGGCCCTTCTGTCCAGTGGAAACCCGAAGGGTCGTGCCCACGACCCGGTAGGCGTTAACTCCCAGCCCTATCCCCTGGCTACGAACCACCGTGGGCTTGCCCACCTTCCGCTTGCCCTTGCGCAGTCCGAAGTGGCTACGGACAAGTTGCACGACCTGATTGATGGCCATGCGGCAGTAGTCGGAGGGCAGTCCCAGGGCACGGACCTTCGGGTAGGTGGCGGCATGGATTTTCCCCCTATTGCTGGTTTTGGCGCTCAGGGCGAAATCGAGGCCCAACTGCACCCCCTGGCGGAAGCGCTCGGCGGTCTGGTCCAGCCAGGCTCGCTTGGCCTTGCTGGGGGAGCGCAGTTTGAGCACCACGGTTTCTGCCCTGTGCATGATGGTATTGTGGCACATCGGCGGATGGATGCGCTACACCGGGCTTCACCCGGCTTCCGCTTCCTCCCCGCATTGAAATGCGGGGCATCCGCGGAAGGAGTTTTGTGAAAGGCCCTTCGGGGCATAGTGGGAGGTATGGATGCGAAAGGAATCCTGAAGACGGCGCGCTTGGCTTGGCTTCTCGCCCTCCTCCCCCTCCTCGCCGCCTGTGGGGAGCTCCCCGGGGCGGGGACGGAGGGGGAGTACCAGCTCTTGAACGCCGAGGAGCTCAGGATGCGGATCACCGCCTGGAACGGGACGCCCTTCCAGGGCACCCTC
>NZ_CALLUR010000151.1:0-5424 GCF_938010445.1 uncultured Thermus sp. | reverse complement strand
TGCGGGCACGGAGGTGCTTTTTACCACGGAAACCAGCCCCATTCCCCTCACCCATGTGCTGGCGGAGGAGATGGGCCTGCCCTATGTGGTGGCCAGAAGGCGCCGCCGCCCCTATATGGAGGATCCCATCATCCAGGAGGTGCAAACCCTGACTCTGGGGGTGGGGGAGGTGCTCTGGCTGGACCGGCGTTTTGCTGAAAAGCTTCTCAACCAGAAGGTGACCCTGGTCTCCGATGTGGTGGCAAGCGGCGAAACCATGAAGGCCATGGAGCGGATGGTGCTCCGGGCGGGAGGGCATGTGGTGGGGCGGCTTGCCGTCTTCCGCCAGGGGGCTTCGGCCTCCGATGTGGCTACGGTGGCGGAGCTTCCCGTTCTTTAGGCGTTTGGAACCCTAGGGGGGTATAGACCTCAGCCTGCAGGCCTAGCCTGCGGGCCGCTTCCACGTTTTCCGGATCGTCGTCCAGATAAAGGGTATCCTCGGGGGCTAGGCCCAGGCCCTTTAGGGCCATCTGAAACGCCCTAGGGTCAGGCTTGGCTACCCCCAGGGAGCAGGAGGCGAAGAAGCCATCCACGTACCGGTCTAGGCCATGATAGGCCAGGCTCTCCCAAAGGCTTGGCAGGGTGTTGGAGAGGACGCCCACCTTGAGCCCTCGTTCTTTCAGATTCCGGAGCAGGGCTTCCGCCCCCGGGGCTTTGCGCATGAAGTGGTAATAGCGCCAGGAGAGGAGCTCTGCGGATAAGGGGGTTTTAGCGGAACCGGAAAGCCCAAGCCCCTCGGCCACCTTCTGGGCCAGGACGTTCCAGAAAGCGGCTTCCTCCTCGAGGGTCCGCACCCTTAGGGTACGGACCGCTTCGTTGACCTCCCGCACCGCCCAGGCCAGGACGGCCAAGGTTTTGTCAAGCCCGGCTCCATGGAGGGAAAGCTCCAGGGCTCTCTTGTAAAGGGCTTCCTCGTCCATCAGGAGCAGAACCCCGTCCCGGTCCAGAAGGGCTCCTTGCATGGGCCTAAGTGTAGCATCCCCAGGCTTGACCCATGGGTCATCCCACCGGATGTACCCCCTCCTCCGTGGCCAAGGAGCCTACCGGCACATCCCAAGGGTCCCGGGGGAGGCGAGGAAACAGAAGGGCCTTGGGGATCACTCCCAGCTTCTCGGCCCGGATCGTGGCCAGGAAGCGGTCATAGTACCCCTTGCCGTGCCCCAGGCGGTAGCCTTCCTGGTCAAAGGCTAACCCAGGAACCACCACCAGCTCCAGGACCTCAGGGTCCACCGGCTGGGTGGTGGGTTCCAAAAGGCCGAAGGGCCCGGGGGCCAAGGGGCCCAGGGGGTGTACCGTGAGCCCCAGGCCGGCCACCTTGGGCAGGTAGTAGCGGGCAGGGTAAAGCTGGGTGAGGGAAAGGAGGTTGAGCTCGTGGGGCAGGGGATGGTAAAGGAGGATCTCCTGGAAGCCCCGCCCCTTCAGCCAAGGCACCAGGGTCTCCGCCACCTGCCGGGAAAGGCTCTCTCGGTCCAGGGTCCGCCAAAGGCGAAGGCAGTGGCGGCGCAGGCTGGGCTTGTCCACGGGGGAAGGGTACCATTCCCCCCTCTTGACACTCAAGCTAGTTGAGTGTCAAAATGGGCAAACAGGAGGGTGGGTATGCCGGTTTACGTCTACAAGGGCTTGGAGACGGGTAACTACTACGAGTTTGAACAGGGCTTCCACGATGAGCCTCTTAAGGCGCACCCGGAGACCGGGGAGCCCTTGAAGCGGGTTATCACCCCACCCGCCATCATCTTCAAGGGTTCGGGGTGGCACGTGAAGGATTACGCCAAGAAGGATTCCTCTTCCAAAGCGGAAGGTGGGGAGTCCACGAGCGGCGGCAAGGATAGCGACTAAGGGCCTTGGGAATGGGTCGGGATAAGACGGTTTAGGGAAGCACCCGATCCCCTGGTTCCAGCCTCAACACCCCGCTTCGGACCTCTAAAAGCCCCCGGTAGGCGAGGCCGGGGGCGTAGCTCTTTCCTGGCTCCAGCTGGACCACCTGCAGCACCCGGCCATGGGCATCCAGGAAGGCCAGGAGCACGGGAAAACGGTAGCCTTCGGTGCTAAAAGGGGCGTCGGTGGCCTCGGGGAAGAGGTAGAGGAGGGCCTCCAAGTCCTCGCCCCGCACCCCCAGGCCTCGGCGCCAGGCCTCGGGGGTGCGGGCTAGGCGGGCCTTCAAGGTGTGGGTGCCCCCTTTCGTTTCCACCACGATCCGTTGGGGGGGAGGGGGGGTCTGGAGCCTTCGGGCTGCCAGCATGTACCCCAGGAAGGAGACCACGGAAAGCCCGATGATCAGGATGAAGGCGGCGATGGGGAGAAAGGGATTCCGTTCCACTATCGGGGCCAGAACTTCAGGGCCTCGCCGCCCACCCGGGCCCCGGGGGTGAGGCCTCTTTTGTGGAACCAGCCTTGGTTCACCTCGAGGGCCCCTTGGTAGACCACCCCAGGGTAGTACACGGGGCAGGGATCCTTGGGGCAGGGTTCCATGTCCAGGATGCGCAGGATGACCCCCTGCCGGTCAAAGAAGGCGATGGAAAGGGGAATGAGGGTGTTTTTCATCCAGAAGCCCCCGGCCGTGGGGGTGGGGAAGAGGAAAACCATGCCCTCGTCCTCCCCCAGGCTTTTGCGGAACATGAGGCCCTGGGCCTGGCGCTCCGGGGTGTCGGCCACCTCCACCTTGAGGACGTGGCGCCTTCCCCCTTGCTCCACGTAAAGGGTGCTCTTGGGAAAGGATAGGCCCTGGGCCAGGGCCACCAGCCCCAGGACCCAGGGGGCCAGCCACCGGGCGGGAAGGATGCGCATAGGATCATTATGGCAGATGGAGATGCCCTTCCCTCAGGGGAAGAGCTGGGGGATGCTGGACCGGATGGCCGCTTGCACCTCCGCCACCGGCCGGGTGGCGTCCACCACCCGGAAGCGCTCGGGCTCCGCTTCCGCCAGCCTCAGGTAGCCTTCCCTGACCCGCCGGAAGAACTCCAGCCCCGTCCTTTCCAGGCGGTCGGGGGTGGCTACCCGCCCAAGGGCCTCCTCCGGGGGCAGGTCCAGGAGGAAGGTGAGGCGGGGTTTCAGGTCCAAGGTGGCCCGCCTGGCCACCTCTAGAAGCCAAGGGAGGGGAAGGCCATGGCCATAGCCCTGGTAGGCCAGGCTGGAGTCCAAGTAGCGGTCGGATATAACCCAGTAACCCTCTTCCAGGGCGGGAAGGATGACCTTGCGCACGTGTTCCGCCCGGTCGGCGCTGAAGAGGAGGTACTCGGCTTCCGGAGAGAGGGCCTCTCCCTCTAGGAGAAGGTCCCGCACCCCCTTAAGCCCCCCGCCGGGCTCCCAGGTCAGGCGGACCCGGATGCCTTTCTCCCTTAGGAACCGGGCCAGGAGCCGGGCCTGGGTGGTCTTACCCGAGCCGTCCAGGCCCTCGAGGGTGAGGAAAAAGCCCTTCATAGCCCCGTGGGATGGTCCAGGAAAACCCAGGGTAGGCCAAAGCGGGCTTCCAGGTGCTGGGCCAGGGCCTTGACCCCGAAGACCTCGGTGTCGTAGTGGCCGGCGTAGATGACGTTAAGGCCCCGCTCAAAGGTTTCGTGAAAGACGCTGTGCTTGGGTTCCCCGGTGATGAAGAGTTCCGTGTGCACCTGGCCTATCAGGCTGGCCGCCCCGCCGGATACGATGGTTACCGTCTCCACCAGGCCTTTGCCCCCTTGATGGACCAAGGGCTGCATCCCGGTGAGTTGCCCCAGCATGTCCGCCACCTGGGCCAAGGGGGTGGGCAGGGGAAAGCGGCCCTTTACCCCCACGTCAAAGGGTTCCAGCTCCACCAGACCCAGAGCCCGGGCCAGCTGGTGGTTGTTGCCCACCTCGGGGTGAGCGTCTAGGGGAAGGTGGGCGGCGTAGAGGTTGATCCCTCCCTGGAGGAGGAGCTCCAGCCGGCGCTTGTGGTGGCCCACGATGGGGAAGGGTTTTCCCCAGAAAAGGCCGTGGTGGACCAGGAGGAAGTCCACTCCCTCCTCCCTGGCCTTTTGGAAGATGGCCTCGGCGGCGTCCACCGCCGCCCCAACCTTTCGCACCTCCTTCTTCCCCTCCACCTGCAGGCCGTTTAGCGAGGCATCCTGGGGGAAGTCCCCTAGGCGCAGGTACGTGTCCAGGTAGCGCACCAGCTCGTCCCGGTCCATGGCGCCCAGCTTACCGGAAAGGCGGGCCTGGGGACAGGCGAATGACCGGTCAGTATTATGGGGGTATGGCACCGGAAATCCTCCTTAAGCTCCGTTTCCTGTCGGACCTTACCCCTGGCCCTGAGGGCTTTCCCCTTTTCCTCCTTACCGACGTCCAGGAGGGGGACCCTCCCCGCTACCGTTCGCGGCTGGCCCTTTTTGACGGGGCCTTGCGCTTTCTCACCCAGGAGGAGGCCAAAAAGCCCCGCTATGCCCATCCTTACGTCTACTTCCTGCGCAAGGTGGGGGAGGTCCAGGAGCTTTTCCGCCTGGACCTAAGGGGTGGGGAGGCGGAGAGGCTTACGGAAACCCCGGGGGTCTTGGACTACGCCCTGGGTCCTGAAGGGGAGGTGTTTTTCCTGGCTCTGAAGGAGGCTCCCAAGCCGGGAAGCCCCCGCATGTACGAGGGATGGCCCTTCAAGTTTGATGGCCGGGGCCTCCTGCCCGAGGGGAATGTGGCCCTTTATGCCCTCGAGGGGGGTCAGAAGCAGCTTCTATTGGACCGCTTTCCCGCTCCCAAGGAAATGGTGCCCTCCCCCGAGGGACTTTACCTGGTGATGGCCGAGGATGTGCAGGCCCAGGCGGAGTGGCGGGACACCCTATACCGCCTTAGGGATGGGTCGCTGGAGAAGGTTTACGGGGGCTTTGGCCCCATCTTCGCCCTGGAGTGGAGCCCGGAAGGGCTCTTCTTCCTAGGGCACGCCTTTGAGCGGGGTGGGGGTACGGAGGCCCGGCTTTACCACCTACGTGGGGGCCAAGCCCGGGTCCTTCTTGAGGGGAGCCTACACAACTCCCTCAACTCGGATCTCCGCTTTGGCGCCCACCCCCAAGGACCTAAGTGGGGTGGGGACGGGGTTTATGTCGTGCGCACCGAGGAGGGGATGGCCCGGCTTTACCGGGTCGGGCTAGAGGGAAAGGCTGAGGTGGTGGCCGCGGAAGGTAGCGTTCTTTCCTTCGCCATAACCGAGCGGGGCCTCTTTTTCCTTACCGAGGACTTCACCCGTCCGGCCCGCCTCGAGGGGCCCCTGGGCCTCTTTGACCCCAACGAGGGCGTTATCTCCCCCTTGGCCGAGCCCGTGTACACCCAGTGGCCAAGCCCCGAGGGGCACCGGGTTCCGGGCTGGGTGTTGCTTCCGCAAGGGGAGGGTCCCCATCCGCTGATCCTCTACATCCACGGGGGGCCCCACACCGCCTTTGGCCGGGC
>NZ_CALLUR010000150.1:0-21058 GCF_938010445.1 uncultured Thermus sp. | reverse complement strand
GCTAGGGGAAGGGGACCTGGTGCTGGCCTCCAGCGACCTCTCCCACTACCACCCCGACCCTGTGGCCCGAAAGCGGGACCAAAAGACCTTGGAAAGGGCCCTGGCCCTGGATGTGGAAGGGGTGGCCCAAGGGGAAGCCTGTGGCCGCCTTCCCTGGGCCACCCTCACCGCCTTGGCCAAGGGCCTGGGGTGGCGCCCTAGGCTTCTGGCCTACGCCACCAGCGCCGAGGCCTCCCATGACCCAAGCCGGGTGGTGGGGTACGCCGCCGTGGCCTATCTAGGGGAAGGCCCATAACCTTGGGGCAGAGGGGTTTAACGGGGAGGAGTTCCCCAGAATGGGCCAGGCGGGGGAGCTTTGGGAAGGAAAGGGGCGGGAGATGCGCCCCAGGGGTAGCCGCCTTGGGGCGCCTTGCCCCCCTTGGAGCTCGAGGGAGCCCGCCCTATCGCCGTACCGGACCCAGGGGGCCTTGCCCCCTACGGCAAACCCCAGCCGGACCCGGCTCCCCTAAGGCCACGGGGTTCTGGACCTGGAGAGCAAGCCGCCTTTGGCCCCCAAGGTCTACGGGGAAGGGCAAACCCTCGCCCCAGGAGCCTCCTTAGCCCCTTTGGCCTTCCCCACCTTTCCCTGGGCTTCTGGGCTAAAGCCTGAGGAAGGGCCGGAACCAGGGGATGGAGAGGAGAACCAGGGCCAGGGCCAGGGCGAAGAGGAGCCGGGCCCTAGGCCTCCCCTTTCGCGCTTGGGCCAGCCCGGCGTGGGCCAGGCCCAGGGCGATAAGCCCCCCCACCCAGTGCTCGGCCACGAAGTAACGGGCCTCGCCCGGGGTTTGCATGGTTGCCTCCAGGTTGGCCAAGGCCCCTTGGAAGAGGGGGCTTGCGAAGGCCAGGATGAGCCCCAGCACCACCTGCAGGGTGAGGGTGTGGGCGAAGAAGGCGCCTTCTTTAGCCCCGGGGCGCCAAAGGGCCCACAGGCCGAAGGCCAGGACGAACCAGCGCACCAGGTTATGGAGGAAAAGCAGGGCCTCGTGCATGGCCCCAAGCCTACCCTAGAGGAGGCCAGGCCCCTGGAAGAAGGTCACAAAAGGACCAAGGCCTCCCTCAGGTCCCGGACCTCCAGGTGGGCGGGATACCGGGGGTCCTTGGGGCGGTGCCCCCGGTCCACAAAGACCGCCTTGATGCCCGAAAGCCAAGCCCCCTGGATGTCCCGCCCGGGGTTATCCCCCACCATCACCGCCTCTTCCGGGCCCACCCCAAAGGCGCAAAGGGCCATGCGGAAGAGCCTGGGGTCAGGCTTGCCTAGGCCCACCTCCCCCGAGATGAGGGTAAGGTCAAAAGCCTCCCCTAGGCCGGCCCCGAAGAGCTTTTCCCGCTGTAGGTCCGGCACCCCGTTGGTGAGGAGGACCAGGAGGGCTCCCCTCGCCCTCAAGGCCCCCAGGAACTCCGGTACCTCGGGGAAGAGGGGATAGCGGCGCCTTTCCCGAAAAAAGGCCTCCGCCAACTCCCGGGCGCGCTCCTCAGGACCGCCCAGCTCCCTTAAGGCTTCCCGGAAGACCCTTTCCCGAAAGGGCCAGGCCCATTCCCCCAAGGCCTCCAGCCCCGGGGTGGAGTAACGGGCCCAAAGGGCCTCCAGGGCCGAGTGGCCGATGCCCTCGGCCCAGGGGTAAAAGGGAGCCTGCCGGAAGAACTCCTCCGCCTTCCGCCGCACCCCCTCGGGAAGCCCTTCCACCCCCACTTCCCGACCCAGCCCCTCCAACACCTCCTCGCTCACCCGGTGGTCCACAAGAAGGGTATCGTCCAGATCCAAAAGCCAAAGCCGCATAGGCCTCCGTCAGGGATGTCCTTCCGGGGGAAGCCCCCGTACCAAGACCGGGTTCTCCCCCGGGTCAAAGAGGAGGAGGTGTTCCCCTGCCTCGCGGAAGGGAAGGCCATACTTGGAAAGGCGAAGCTTTTCGTGCTCCAGGTTCTCCACGAAAAACACCAGGCGGCCTTCCTCCACCCCCACCCGGGCGAAGCCGTGCCCCTCGGGCCGGGGGCGGTTGGGCCCCGGCTCCACTCCCCCGCTTCCCGGGCGCAGGAGGAGAAGGGGGCCCTCGAGGGGGGCCAAAAGGGCCTCCCTTTCCGGGATCAGCTCCTCGAGGGCCAGCCCCAGGGCCTGGTAGAAGCTCACGCCCTGACCCAGGTCCGGCACGTACACCACAAGGGTTTCGCTCATAGGCTCCTTAGAAACCGCCGCAAACCCTCCTCGTCCGCCACGGGGTGCAAAAGGGCCAGATCCTCCGGGGCGATCTCCCCGTGGGCCCTGAGGAGGGAAAACCAGTAAGGATCCACCGCCAGGGGCCGGCCCAGGCCCCGCCGCAGGTAGAGGAGGTTCCAGGCCAGCACCAGTTCCGCCAGGGTACCTACCCCCCCGGGAAGGGCCAGATACCCTGCCCCCAGGTCCAAAAGCCGCCCGATCCGCTCGGGCAAGGAGGAGGCGGGAAGTTCCAAGTCCACATAGGGGCTTGGTCCCTTGCGTTCGGGGAAAAGGGCGGGGGCCGTAACCCCCACCACCATGCCCCCCTTGGCCTTTACCCCCCGGGCCAGGGCCTCCATTCCCCCCTGGTACCCCCCGCAGGCCAGGCCAAAGCCCTCCTCCGCCATAACCTCCCCGTAACGGACCAGCCGGGCATAGAGGGGGTCGTCCTGGGAAAGGCGCGAGGAGACGAAAACGCTAACCAGGCGCATCTTGGGGGCAAGGGAAGGCTAGCGGCAGCGCACCACCAAAACCGGAATCCCCACCCGGTGCAAGACCCCCTCGGTCACCGAGCCCAAGAGGAGCTTGTCCAGCCCGGTGCGCCCATGGGTGCCCATGACCAAAAGGTCAAACCCCTTGGCCGCCTCCACGATGGTGGGCACCGGCACCCCTTCCTTCACCTCCCCCGTGGCCTCCACCCCCTTTTCCTGGGCCAGGTTAAGGGCCTTGGCGATGGCCTCCTCCCCCGCCTTCTTCAGGTCTTCCAGAAGCTCCAGGCCGTAGGGAACGCTCTCTGGGGCGATCCAGATGGCCTGGGCGGGGTTCTCCAGCACGTAGAGGAAGTGGACCTTGGCCCCCAGGGCCTTGGCCAGGGAAAGGCCATGCTCCAGGGCCTGCAGGCTACAGGGGCTTCCATCCGTGGGCATCAGGATGCTTTTGTACATGGCTCGCCTCCTTCGCCCTCATCATACCGGGTCGTAAACTTAGGGCCATGTGGATTTACGGGAGGAATCCGGTCCTCGAGGCCCTGAAGGAGGGCCGGGTGCGGCGGGTCCTGGTGGCCAGGGGGGTGGAGGCCTGGCTTCTGAGGGAGCTGGAGAGGTTGGGTGCAGACTACACCCTGGTGCCCCGCATTGAGCTGGACACCCTCCTTAAGACCACCCACCACCAGGGCCTGGCGGCGGAAGTGGAGGAACCCCGTTACGCCTCCTTGGAGGAGGCCTTCTCCCTGGCGGAAGCCCGGGGGGAGATGCCCCTTCTGGTCTTCCTAGACGGCATCACCGACCCCAGGAACTACGGGGCCATGATCCGGAGCGCCCTGGCCTTAGGGGCCCACGGGGTGGTGTCCGAGGAGCGCCGCAGCGCCCCCCTTTCCCCCTTGGCCCTGAAGGCCAGCGCCGGGGCCGCCCTGAAGCTTCCCGTGGTGAAGGTGAAAAACCTCCCCCGGGCCCTCGAGGCGGTAAAGGAACGGGGGCTTTGGGTGTACGGCCTGGACGTAAGGGGAGAAAAGACCCCAAGGGAGCTGGACTTCCAAAGGCCCCTGGCCCTGGTCTTGGGCTCGGAAGGGGAGGGCATGCGCCGCCTGGTAAGGGAAAGCTGCGATGAGCTTTTCCGCATCCCCATGCGGCAAGAGGCCGAGTCCCTGAACGCCTCCGTGGCCTTGGGTATAGCCCTGTACGCGGTGGCCTTGGGCCGGGGTGTAGGATAGGGGCGTGGACTGGGTACGGCTTCTTTCCCGCCTCATCCAGGCGGAAAGCCTTCCGGGGCAGGAAGGGGAGGCCGCGGGCTTGATCCTCGAGGCCCTAAAGGGAATGGGACTCCCCGCCATCCTGGACGAGGCGGGAAACGTGGAGGCCCTGCTGGGGGAAAAGGAGCCCGAGGTGGTCCTGACCGGCCACCTGGACGTGGTACCCGTGGGGGACCCCAGCCACTGGCCCTACCCCCAAGGGGCCGTGGCCCAGGAGGCCGTCTGGGGCCGGGGGGCAGTGGACATGAAAGGCCCTTTGGTGGCCATGCTCCTAGCCCTGGAGGCCCTTTCCCAAGGGCCCTTGAAGGGGCGGGTGCGCTTCTTGGCCACGGTGCAGGAGGAGGTGGGAGGCCTGGGAAGCCGCTACGCGGCGGAAAGGCTTGCCCCCTTGGCCTTTATCCTAGGGGAACCCTCGGGAAGAAGGCTCATGCGGGGCCACCGGGGCCGGGCTGAGGTCTGGGCTGACTTTGAGGGGGAGGAGGCCCACGCCGCCCTTTCAGGTCCGGAAAACCCCCTCTATGCCCTGGGGGAGTACCTCCTGGCCCTACGGGACCTTCCCCTGCCCCCCAACCTCAAGCCCACCCCCACCCGGGTGGACACCTACCCCGGGGCCAGCAACCAGACCCCGGGGGTGGTGCGCCTGTACCTGGACGTGCGCTATGAACCCGAGGCCGACTTGGAAGCCTTTTTGGAAAAGCTCAAAGCCCTTGGGGATGCCTCCCTTTACATCCCCGAGGAGGAGAGGGCCTCGGGGGAGGTGCGCCTCGTCATCCCTGCCCTCTGGCCCCCCTACCGCCTGCCCGAGGATCATCCCTTGCTCCTCGCCGCCCTCGAGGCCTTGGGCCAGGGGAAGGCGGGCCTTTGGCCCTTCACCACCGATGCTCCCTACCTGGGGGCCAAAGCCCCGGTGTTGGGCTATGGCCCTGGGGACCCCGCCCTGGCCCACACCCCTAGGGAGCACATCCCCTTAAGGGAGGTGGAAAGGGCCGCCCAAGACTATGTGCGCCTGGTGGAGGCCCTATGGAACGCCGTCTGATGGCCGGCACCCCTTACCGCAAGCTCCTCACCGCCCCCCGGCCCGTGGCCGAGGGGGTGAAGGTGAGGCTCGAGGCCCGGGGCATCCCCGTGGTCCTGGAAACCCCCTTTTCCGACCTCCCCGAGGCCGCCCTCGGCACCTATATGGGGGACGTGAACCTTTGGGTGCCCGAGGCCCTCTTAGGGGAAGCCGAAGCCCTGCTAGAGGAGGGAATCCCATGAGGGTGGTGGGCCTGGACCTGGGGGGCACCAAGATCGCCGCCGGGGTGTTTGACGGGGAGAAGCTTCTTTCCAAGGTGGTCCTCCCCACCCCCGAGGAAGGCGGGATAGCGGTGGTAAAGGCCCTGGCTGAGGCTACCCAAAGGGCGGAGGCGGAAGCCGGAACCCCGGGGGTAGCCATTGGCCTCGGCACCCCAGGGCCCTTGGACTTCAAGGAAGGGGTGATCCGTTTCACCCCCAATATCCGGGGCCTGGTGAACTTCCCCATCCGTCGCCTCCTGGAGGAGGCCACGGGGAGGCCCGTGTACCTGGAAAACGACGCCAACGCCGCTGCCTTGGCCGAGCACCACCTGGGGGCGGCCAGGGGGGAGGCCAGTTCCCTTTTTCTCACCGTTTCCACCGGCATCGGGGGCGGGGTGGTCTTGGGGGGACGGGTCTTAAGGGGGGAGAGGGGGCAAGGGGGGGAGCTGGGGCATATCACCCTGCTTCCCGGAGGACCCCTATGCGGCTGTGGGCTGGAGGGGTGCCTCGAGGCCCTGGCCGCCGGCCGGGCCTTGGAGCGGGAAGCCTCCTACGCCTATAACCGACGCGTGGACACCAAGGAGCTTTTCCAGCTTTTTCTGGAGGGAGAGCCCAAGGCCAAGCGCATCCTGCTCCAGGCGGCCCGCTACGTGGGTACGGGCCTCGCCAGCCTGGTGAAGGCCTTTGACCCCGGGGTGGTGGTGCTGGGGGGCGGCCTGGCCCTAAACGCTCCCCTGGCGTACTGGGAAGCCTTAGAGGAGGCCTACCGGCACTACCTCTCGGGTTGGGAGGTGCCCCCCTTGCGCCGGGCCCTCCTGGGGGGGGAGGCCGGGCTTTTGGGTGCGGCCCTCACCGCCTACTTAGAGGCACGGGACAAGGGCTAAGCAGCAGAAAGACCCCGATCCCGCATAGCCAGCCCCAGCCTGGCAAAGCCCCGGGTGGGGTGGAAAAAGAACCCCCGGACAAACCCGGGGGTTCTCCGTAAACCCAGGCTAAACCCCGTAAACCTCGCAGGCCACCATGGTATCCACGCTGCCGTCGGTGGTGGGGGTTGGCCGGGTGGCGTAGTTGAACTCCTGGTCGGGCTTGGGGAAGAGGGCGGGCATGGCCACCACCCCGGGGCGGACCTCGTCGGTCACCCGGGCCACCGCTTTGCACTTGCCGTAGGGGGATTCCAGAACCACCCATTGGCCGTTTTTTATGCCCCGGGCCCGGGCGTCCAGGGGGTTGATGAGGAGGTAGGCGTCGGGAGTTCTCTCGAAGGCACCCGGGTTGTCCCAGTAGGTATAGCCCGTGTTCCAAAGCTCGTTGAGCCGGAAGTCTATGGCCATCAAGGGGTAGCGGGCATTCACCTCGCCCCACTCGTACCGGCGAGGGTCAAAATCCTTGAGCACCGCGAACTTCTCCACGTGAACCTTGTTGTCCTTGGTGAAGAAGCGCCGGCCCAAAAGGGCCTCCATCTCGTCGGAATAAAGCCTTTCGGGCGACTTGCCGTTCACCATGGGGTAGCGGAGGCCGTTGGTACCCGCCTTCAGGAGGCTATCCCAGTCCATCTCCTTGATCCAGTCGTTTTGCGCCCGGATCTCGTCCCAGACCTCCCGGGGGCTCTTCCAGGAAAAGCCGGGAATACCCATCTTCTCCGCCACCAACACCACGTGCTCCCAGTCGGGGCGGGCCTCGCCAGGAGGATCCATGAACTTTTGAATGATCCGCACCCTGCGGTCCTCGCTGGCTAGGATGAGGTCCGCCTCGCCCCAGGTGGCGGCGGGCAGGATTACGTCGGCAGCAGCGTCCATCTCGGTGTGGATGCGGTCGGAAACCACCAGAAACGTCTTCTCCATCAGGGGCCGGAAGCGGCTTAGGGTAGGCAGTTGCTTGAAGATGTTGGAACCGTAGGCCCAAAGGGCCTTGACCTTCCCTTTCTCCAACCCCTCATAAATGTTCAGGTTCTCCGCCCGGGAAGGGGGTTCCTCAGGCCAAGCGAAGGTGCCTTTGGGGTGGCCCCCCGAACGGGAGACACAAGCCCCCGGCTTACCCACGTTGCCCAGGAGGATTCCCAGCACCGCGTAGGCATGCTGGGCCTCAAAGGCCGCCATCTGGTGAATGAGCCCCTTTTCGTGGAGAAGCATGGTCTGGCCTTTGTTTTCAAGTAGGAGCTCCAGGGCCTTAAGAATCTTTTCCCGGGGTATTCCGGTGGTCTTAACAGCGCTTTCCAGGGAAAACTTGGGGTCCCTTACCGTTTCCACCACCCGGTCAAAGCCCGTCACGTGCTTCTTTACAAACTCCTTGTCGTAGGCGTCCCGCTCCAAGACCAGCCTTATCAGGGCTCCCGCCAGGATGGGGTCGGTGCCGGGCCGGATCTGCAGGTGGAGGCCCCCGTGCTTTTCCGCCATCTGGGCCTGGAGGGTACGCCGGGGGTCGATGTCAATGTGCTTGGCGTTCCCCGGGGCCAGGTTTTTAAGGTAGAACCGGTGCCACCAGATGCTTCCGTTGGCCTGCAGGTTGGTACCGGCGGTGACCAGAAGCTTGGTGGTTTCAAAGTCCTCCACCGTGAAGCTGCGGGTGCCTGTGCCAAAAGCCGCCGAGATACCGGCGCTCTCCTCGTCAAAGAACCAGCCGTTTCCCGCATAGGAGGAAGAACCTAGGCCCTTGAACCAGAACTTGAGGATGGCGTAGGTGGGGAGTGTCCAAAGCCAGTCCCCAAACACTAGGCCTAGGGCGTCGGGTCCATGTTGCTCCTTGAGCTTGGCAAACCGCTCGCCGATGAAGGCCGCGGCCTCATCCCAGCTAACCCGGGTGAGGGGGGAGTCCTTCCCCTTTAGCCGCACCAGGGGGTAAGCCAGGCGCTTGGCCGCTATCTCCGGCGACCTGGGGGTATAAAGGGTGGTGGCATTCCCCCCGCCCCTTACGGAATAATCCCCCTGGTTGATGACGCACTCCCTGTCGGGCACGATGGCCACCATCATCTCCCGGCCATCCTTCCGTACCCGGTTTACGAAGCTCGGATGCACCCACTCCCCGGAAAGGGGCGTGGTATAGGTCCCCGCCAGCTTCTTGCCCTTACCCGGCTCCCACACGTAGGCCTTGTACCCACACTGCACCATGCAGTACTGGCAGGTGAGGTTGAACACCTGGGCGTCGTCCGGAGGAAGCTCGAGGGCCTCCAGGGACTTTTCGGCATCCAGGCTAAAGGCCTTGGCCTCTTCCCAGGTGAGAAGGGGCAGGACCCCCGAGCCCACCAACGAGGATTTGAGGAACTTTCTTCTATCCATGCCCTACCTCCTCAGGCGTTGCTGGCTCTTCCGTAGATGAGGCCGTAGGCCACGCCCACGGCATAAACGCTGCCTCCGGCCACCTCCAGGACGATCCGGGGAAGCCGGCTTATGGCTGGGCCCTCGAGGCAAATACCACCCCGGGCAGGGTCGTATAGGCTTATATGGCAAGGGCAGACCAAAAGTTTCTCCTTGGGATCAAAGGCCGTAGGGCAACCCAGGTGCTGGCAAAGGGCAGAATAGGCCACAATGGACTTCTTAGGGCCTACCCCCATGTAGGTGGGCCGGCCCATGTCCAGGAGAATGGCCGGGGAACCCTCGTCCGGGTAGCTAAAGCTCACAGGCTGCAGGGGAACCAGGCCCGCCAGGTCCGCCACCTTCACCCGCTCCCCTTGGGCAAACACCTTCCTCATGGCCACCGGTGCCCCGGCAACACCCAGATAGACCAAAGCCTTTCGCCTGCTAACCACCATTTAGGCCACCTCCTTTCCGACCCAATCTAGGTGGAGGCCGAGGCGGGGAACAAGCCCCCTTTGGGCCAGGAGCGGCTTGTGAAACGGGGAGCTATATAGCCCTTTGGGGCTAGCCCGGAAGTTGCCTTTTGTAGCTAAAAGTGCATTGACAAATGTCCCAAAGGCTGATAAGAAGAACTCAGGGCGTAACCGAGAAGCGCTTGCGTACCGTCCCGGGGGGTTCGGTTCATAGGCAAGCTAGCAACGGATGAGGAGGTTCTCCCATGGATCGCTTTTTGCTGGAGGTGCTGGGCTCGGTCCTCGAGCCCCTGGCCTTGATCGGAAGGGGCCGGCGCATCCTCTACGCCACCCCCAGCTTCCAAAGACTTGTCCACCTAAGGGAGGAGGACCCCCTCTGTCTGGAGGCTCTCCAACCCGCCTTCTCCTCGGACCGCACCCCCTGTTGCTGGGACCTGGCCTCCTGCTACCAGACCGGGGAGGTGGGCATCTGGCTTACCCAGGACCTGAGCCAGGCCCTCTTATGCCACGCCCACATCGTGGGTCTAGACGGTTTTGCGTCCTTTTTGTTGCTCCGGGTGGAACCTTTGGCCACGGAACCCGCACCCGAAACCCTTCCACCTTGGTCCTTCCCCAACAGGCGGCTCTTCCGGAACCTACGGCAAAACCTGGGCCAAGAGGGCTACCAACGCTATGTGGCCAGCCTCCTCAAGAGGATCTACGCGCTGGAAGAGGTGGGCTGGCTGGAACCCCGGGAAGGGGGTGGCCTTGCCTCCCTGGTGCAAAAGGTGCGGGAGGCCATGGTGGCCCCCTTACCCTTTGACCTGGTCTATAACGGGAAGTATTACCACGTCTTCCCTGGAAGCCACCCGGAGGGCCCCTTTTTGCTGGTAAGGGGCCTTAGAAACGTGGGCGCAAGAGAGCTCCTAGGCCTCCTGTGGGCCGCGGACGGGGGAAGTAAGGACAGGGAGGACCCTGGCCAAGGTTCCATGGACCCCGGGGGTCTCGGAGCCCTCAACTCCTTGACCCAACGGGAGTGGCAAATCCTGGCCCTGGTGGCCGAAGGAAGCGATAACAAAAAGATCGCCGCCACCCTGGGGATCAGCCTTAACACCGTAAAGAACCACATCAAAAGCCTCTTGGCCAAAACCCAAAGCCGGCGGCGCACCGAGCTGGTCCGCCGGTACCTCCAGGCCCTGGCAGACCCCCTCCTCCCCGGACCTCACGCCAAGAATCCCACCCGGGCTAGGGGCCGAAGGCCCCGGAGCAAGCCCTCTTGAAGGCCCGGCCCCGGTCCGGGGATAATGCCCTTTGGCAGGGTTTGGGAGGTGAAAGGTGGAGGTGGGAAAGGCCTTGCTCCTTTTAGGACTCTTTCTCGTCCTCTTAGGCCTTCTCCTCCTCTACGCTCCCAAGCTATTCTCCTGGTTCGGCCACCTGCCAGGGGACATCCGCATAGAGCGGGAGGGGCTAAGGGTGTACATCCCCCTTACCTCCACGCTCCTCCTATCCCTGTTCCTCACCCTTCTCCTGAATCTAATCCAGTTACTCCGCCGCTAGCCGGTAGGCCTGCCCTCTACCTGGCCGGGGTCTATGGGCCTGCAAGGCGAACTCCGCCACCCCCTGTCCCCAGAAGCGCAGGCGCAAAGGACCTGGTCCCACCCACAACCGGTAATCCAAATCCCGGTCTAACCGGAGGTAGGCTTTTTGCCCCGCGTTAATCACCTCCAGGAAAAGGCCGAAACCCTCCTCCGGGGTATAGGCCTCCCCCAGGATCCTCAAAAGGAGTTCCTCCTCCAACGCCGCCAAGGCCAGAAGGGCCTCGCTTTCCGGCTCCAGCAAGGTGACGCCAAAACCCTTTTCCGTAAGGAAAACCCCCTCCCTATCCCCTGGCAGAAGGGCCTGTTCCCGCCCAGGGTCGCAGGCCTCTGGCCTCCAATTCCATCCCCCAGGAACCTGGGAGGCCGCCTCCTCGAGGCCCCCCGCCCAAGGAACTGGCACCCGTTCCCCCAAGGCCCTGCGATGCCAGGCCTCCTTCTGCCGCTTTCCCGCCAGCATCAAGGCTGTGGCCGCCCGCTCATGGAGTTCCCTTCGCCGCCCTGGAGGAAGGCTAAGGTAAAGAAGGCGCTGCTCCACCCCGCTGGCGAAACGGTACCCATCCCGGTAAACCAGCCATCCCTTCCGCTCCAGCTCCTCTATGTAGGGCAAGGCACCCAAGGCGTCCAAAACCTCTTCGGGAATAGCCCCCTGGGTTACCGAAAGCCGCTCCAGGGCCAGGCGGGCCGCCTCGCTCAAGTAACGCATCTGCAAGCGCAGCTGGGCCAAGGGCCTTTGGGGAAGGGCGGAGCAGGAAAGCCACTCGGGCATCCATTCCGGCTGCCCCCCAGCCCCGAAATAGGCCCGAGCGGCCTCCTGAAAAGGAATCTGGGCCAACGGGCCCTTTCTCGCCTCGGGCCAGCTGATGGGCCCCAGGTCCACCACCCGGATCCGCTCCGCCGGGTAATGGGCCCTCAGTTCCAGGAAGAACTTGGGTTCCTCCCCAGGGTCCAGCCTCAAGACCAAAAAGGCCTTGGACCGAAGGGCTTCCCTCAGGGAAGCTTGGGAATAGGGTGGCTCCAGGTAAACCAAGCCCTCGGGACGGAAGCTTTCGTGGAAGGAAAGCCCCAGGACCCGGGCCAGCTCCCGGGCTAGCTCCCTCTGGCCCGCGCCTAAGCGTCCACGCAGGACTAAGAGAAAGGGAGGGCGTAGGGACGCTAACTCTGAAAGAAGCTCCCCGCGAGAATAACCGCTGACGGCATCCTGGTAACGGGCCCGGACCTCTAAAACCCACTCCTCCAGGTCGCCAACCTCCTCCAAACCCCCCAAGGCCTCTCCTGGCCCCTGGACTTCCAGGCGAATCCAGGAAGGCAAGGCCAAGGGATCCTGCCCGCCAGGAAACACCTTCCGCCCCAAGGCCTGGTTCAAGCGGAAAAGCTCTACCCGAAGGTTTTGCAGGCCTGCCCCATGCCGATAGAGCAGGTCCGCCAGGCGCACCCTCGAGGTGGGCCCCTCGAGCGCCAGGTAGTAGAGCAGGACCAGGCCCTTACGGGAAAGGCGGACCTCGGTGCCCTGAGGGGAAACCAGCTTCGCCGGCCCGTAAAGGAAAAGAACGTAAAGGGGATCGTTAAGTGGCCGTTTCAAACCGTTACCTGCCTCTCCTTTACCCTAGCACAACTCCCCCTTTCCCGCTAGGAGAAGCCCTTTCAACCGGTAACGTCCGGGTAACGCCCCCTTCGGTACCGTGAGGGCGTCCTGAGAGGCCACCACCTCGAGGGGCAGATTCGGAGGGATATATGCGCAAAGGCATTTTGGTAGCAGTATTGGCTCTAGCACCCCTGGCCCTGGCCCAGGCCCCCACGGTGGCTCCCACCAAGGGCAACGGCCCTGACGCCTACGCCAAGGGCGCGGACTCGGCCTCCGTGAACCAGACCATCGAGCTCATCCTGCCCAAGGCCACGGCCCTGCACCTGGACGTGACCACCCTGACCTTTGACCTGACGGGGTTGGACGGGGCTAGCTGGCCCAACTCCACCCCGGACTTCGGCGGGCAGATGGTCTGCGTCTATGGGCTTTCCGACAAGGATGTGAAGACCCAACTGGGATATAACTTCTACAACCAGGTGCAGACCCTCCCCTTGGGCACCAGCTACGGGGTGGCCCAGTGGCCCAACATCACCATCAACGGCGGCGGTGCGGTGACCGCTTATCCCCCCATCAAGCTGGATAATAACGGGGAACTCGTCCCTGGCAGCAAGAACTACTTCGTCTGCTACCGCACCTTCATCCTGCAGAAGTTCTCCAACGGGAAGCAGTGGCACCTGACCGTGAACCGCAACGACCCCGAAGGCGCCCAAGGGATCCAGCACCTTTACATCCAGGATAACCCCTGCGATACCTTCGGCGAGGCTACGGGGCTTTACGAGCTTCCCAACGGGGCCAACCTGGAACTGGTACCCCGCGGCGACCTGCAGGCCGGCCCCACGGGAACCCGCTCCGGCAACAACCCCGAGCGGTGCGGATACAAGAGCTGGCTGGATGACCTGGTGGTGGTGGCCGTCAAGGTCAACAGCGACCTCTGGGGCAAGAGCACCGCGAACCTTACCTACACCTTAGCGACCACGGCTTGGTAAGCGAACCCGAAGGCCTGGCCCTAGGGCCAGGCCTTCACCCTATGGGTGAACCATGAAGCGAATCTTTCCCTTCCTCCTAAGCCTGGCCCTCGGCGCCCTGGCCCAGAGCACCCTAGGCGTGGAACCCCCCGTCCTCCTCAAGGAGGCCAAACCGGGAGAAACCCTTACCCAAACCCTTACCGTCTACAACGTGGGTACCCGCCCGGTGCGGGTCCGGGCCAGCCTGGGGGACTGGACCTACGATCCCATGGGAAAGATCCAGTTCCTGCCCACGGGCTCCCTAAAGGAAAGCGCAAGCTCTTGGGCCACCTTCTCCCCGGCGGAGTTCCTGCTGGAACCCAAGCAAAACCGCCCCCTCACCTATACCCTCACCGTGCCCAAAGAGGCCCCACCTGGCACCCACTGGGGCATCCTCTTTCTGGAATCCGAAGACCCCAACCCGCCCCCAGGGGTACCCTTGGCCACCTTCCGGGTACGCATGGCCCATGTCTTCTATGTGAACATACCCCCTCTGAAAACCGGCGGGCGCATCACCGGCATCGTACCTAGCCCTCCCCAGTCCCCCAAGGACCCTTATCGCTTTGCCATCCAGTACCAAAACACCGGCAACACCGCCCAAAAACTCTCCGGACGCTTTGAAGTCCGGGACGCGGCGGGACGGAAGGCGGCGGAGGTGGAGATAGAGGAGGTGGTGGTCCTTCCAGGCCAGGTACGCATCCTCCCTGTAATCCTGGTGGGTCCTCTACCCGTGGGAAGCTACACCGCCTTGGCCATCCTTAACTACGGCGATCCCGGGAAGGACGTGGCCGCCGATCTGCCCTTCGCCCTGCGCACCCCCCTGGCCGCACCCCCCGCGCCCCCCAGCGAAGAAGGGGAAAAAGGAGGCACCCCATGAGAACTTGGTTAACCGCCATGGTCCTGTTCCTGGCCCCGGCCCTGGCCCAGGCCACCTGGATCGTCCAGACCCTGATCCCCGAAACCATCGCCCTCCGCACCCCCACCACCCAGATCGCCTTTGAGCTTCAGGATTACCCCCCCAAGGCCTTTCCAGCCACCTACCCCGCCAGCAACCTGGAAGGGGGTATTCTACCGGTCCAGGTCTTTTCCAACGCCCCCGGGGTGTGGAGCCTACTTCTCCAGATACCTGACCTGAAGGACCCAAACGGAGTTTTGCTTCTACCCGCTAAACAAGTCCTCTACCGGGTAAACGGGGGGCTTTGGCTAAGGGCCGACGGTACCCCGCAGATCATCTACACCCAATCGGGCCCTACCGGGGACTGGTTGGAAATCCGCCTGGAGTTTGCCCTAGAGCTTTTGGGCAACGAGCGGGCGGGGAGCTACGTGGTCCAGGCCCTGGTCACCGCTTTGAGGCAGCCTTGAGATGAGACGTTTTCTGGCCCTTTTCCCCCTCCTCCTGGGCCTGGCCTGGGGCCAGGTGCGCTTCCTTCCCTCTCCGAGCCTTGCCGGTGTCCCGGGGGACTACCTCACCCTAAGCCTTAGGGTGGAAGGAAGAGGGCCGGTTCGCTTCCGCCTCTTTCCTCCGGAGGGCTGGCAAGCCCTTTCCCAAGAAAGGCAAGCGGTGTTGGAGGGCCAGGAGGAAACCCTAAGCTTCACCCTCCGGGTACCCCCTTTACCCGCAGGCACCCAGGGGAAAGCCCAGGTGGTGGCCTTTGAAGGAGAAAGGGAGATCGCCAGGACCGAGGTGGTGCTAAAGGTGTTACCCCTGATCCAACTGGCCCTGGCCGCCCCCACCATCCTCGAGGCCGACCTGGGAGGGCCCTTTGAGTTCCCGGTTTACGTCAGCAACCGTTCCAACCAAGGGGAAGAAGTGTTCCTAGAGGCGGAAGCCGCCATGTTCCAGGTATTCCTAAACCCGTCGGGCCTGAGCCTGGCCCCCGGGGAGACGGGTGTGGTAAGGGTCCTGGTGGCCCCTAAGGGGCAGATTTCCGCCGGCTACCGCTTCTACATGAAGCTTAGAGCCACCCCCAAAACCCAGCCCGGGGCCCGAAAGGAGGCTGGGGTCATCGTGCTCTTCAAGGACCCCCTAACCGCCAGCGGCCCCAGGGGGCGGGACCCTGAACTTACCGTGGGCCTGGGCCTGGCCTTAAGCCTGGGGGCTTCTTTGGAGCGTGGCCAGCTCCGGGGCCAGGTGAGCTACCTCCTCTTACCCAGCTTAAGCGGGGCCCTTTCGGACTACGTGACCGCCACTGCCGGCACGGGCCCCTTTACCGGGGACCTGCAAGACCCCTGGCGCCCACCCCAGACCCTGACGCTAAGCCTCAAGGGGGAAGGCTGGGAGGCCCGGGCCCAGGGGGGACAAGGGAGTTTCGGCCTGGCAAGCACCTTCCGCCTGGATCCAGCCCGGGTGAGCCTCGAGGGCACCTATCGCCAAGGAGCCCTAGGCCTTCGGGCCAGCGCGGTGAGCCTGGATAAAAGCCTAGACTTGCAAGGAGCCCTCTCCACGCAAACCGCCCCTACAGGCCGCCAGGACAACCTTAGCCTGCGCTACCGCCTGCCCCTGGAAGGGGGCCTTAGCCTGGGCCTGGGCACCGACCTCAGCGGCCAGACTGGGGAGGCCTACCGCCTCTCCTTTGGCCTGAGCCAAAGCCTCACCTGGCAGACCCAAGACCTGGAACTGGTGCAAAGCTATGGCGGCGTGCCCCTTGGGGGCCTCCACACCCTGGGGCTGGCGGGGGGCACGCGGAGCCTTTACCCTTTGGGCCTTCGCGGAAGCACCAGCCTCCAGCTGGGGCCCAGCCAGGGGCTTTGGCAAAACCAGCTCACCCTTTATGCCCAGGCGGCGGCCGGGGCCTTCGTGAGCCTCACGGGAAGCTACCGCCAACAGGGGGAAAACCGGAGTTTTGGCCTGGCCCCCAGCCTCAGCACCGCCTTTGGCGAACCCGGGGTGTACAGCGGAAGCCTAAGCCTAGGCTACGGCCTACATCGGCGGCTTTCCGGAGAGGCGCCGGAGAACCAAACCTACCAGGCCAGCCTTACCCTGGGCACCCGCGACCTCAGCCTGTCCGGATATTTCCGCTACCTCTTTCAAGAGGATCCCCTTTTGGAAGGGGGCGTAATCCTCCGGCTGGCCCTGGAGGGAGGGAGCCTCGAGGGGCAGTATCTGACCAAGCGGGGCACGAACAAGGACCTCACCCTTTACGGGGCCGCCTGGAACCAGCTCTGGCCTGGAAGCCTGCAAAGCCGCCTCTCTTACGAGCATCGCCTAGAAGAGGGCTTAAGCCAGCGCTTTGGCCTTTCCCTTGCCCAGCGGAACTTTTTGCAGCCCGGTCTCTCCTTGGGAGCCTCCTATACCCTCATTCTGCAAGGTGGGGAAGCCCGCCACGCCTTTGGCCTCAACCTGGCCTACACCCAAACCCTCACCTTCACCACCCCCAAAGAGGTGGTGGACCTCTTCGGCGGCCGCAAGGGGGGCGAGATCGTGGGCCGGGCCTTCCGAGATGAAAACCTGAACGGGCGGCTGGATCCAGGCGAGGCTCCCTTGGCCGGGTTAAAGGTCTGCCTAGGAAAGACCTGTGAAACCACCGACGCCGAGGGCCACTACCGTCTTTTCACCGCTGCCGGGGAAGGCGTCCTCTACTTCGGCAACCTTCCCGCCACCTTGGCCCTACTGGGGGAGGAGCGCATCCAGGTAGCCATAAACACCCGGGTGGACAAAGACCTACCCTTCGCCCCCGCCACCACCTTAGCCGTCCAGGTGCTGGACGGGGATAGCGAAAAGGGCCTGGCCTTCGCCGGGGTTTGCGCCGAAGGACTGGTGCAGCGGTGTACCCGGGCCGACGCCAATGGGCGCGCCCTTATCAGCGGGCTTTTCCGCGGGGAATACCGGGTCTATCCCGATGCCCGCTACCTGCCTGAGGGCTACCGAAAAGGGGAAGCTACCCAGGTTCAGGTGGACCCTAGCGCACCTCCTAAAGCCATCCAAGTGGTGGCCAAACCCCCCAGGCGGGAGGTGGAGGTAACCTACACCGCAGACCGCCTGAGCCTGGTGGCCACCGCCGATCCTTCCACCCCCATCGCCGGGGCCGAGGTGGAGATCAAGGCCCTGGTCCAAGGCGAAGCCCAGCAGGTCTTCCTGGACCTGCCCTCAGGGCCGGTGGCCTTGGCCCACCAGGAGGGCAACTACTACGCCACCCGGATCCGCTTGCCCTTATCCCCCGGGTTTCATACCCTGACCGTGAGGGCCAAGGGGCAGGAGGAAGTTGAAGCCCCCTTGTTTCTTCAGGTGGTGCCTGGCTCCCTCTATAGCCCCAGTTCCCTGGAGGGTCCTAAGGTAACGATCACCCTTCGCTTCCGGGCTAACCAAGTAGCCCTCACGAATAAAAGCCAAAGCTTCGCCTTAAAGAGCGAGGATGGCTACACCTGGACCGGGGAGGTACCCTTAGACCCCGGTCACCACACCCTTTTGGTGCTGGCCGATGGGGAAGGGCTGGGTGAGGTGGGCCTGGCTATCCCTTCGGAAAGCGCAAACCATTGAAGTAGAAGGATTCGGAAAGGAGTGGTTAGTATGCGGCATTGGTACGCGGTTCTTTTAGCAGTAGGGCTCCTCGGCGCCTGCTCCCAGGCTCCCCAAGGCGTAAAGCCCCAGGTGGCCGTTGGCGCCTCGGTGACCGTGGAAAAAACGGCGGTACCCGAGTTCAAGCGCACCTACCGCTGGACCATTGAGAAGAAGGTGACGGATCCAGCAGGCGGAGCCCTTACCCTGGCTCCAGGGCAGTCCTACTTGGTCAAGTACGCGGTCTCCCTGGTGGGCACCCCTACGGACTCGGACTTCAAGGTGAAGGGGACGGTCACCATAAGGAACACGGGCGGGGTGGACGTCACCTTGCAAACCCCCAGCGATACCCTTTCCACAGGAGAAAGCCTCGCCCTCAACTGTGGGGTCACCTTCCCCTACACCCTACCCGCAGGCCAAACCCTAAGCTGCACCTACAGCCAAAACCTGCCCAACGGGCAAAGCCGCACCAACACCGCCACGGTGAGTTGGAGCGGCGGCGGGGAAAGCGGCACCGCCTCAGGCCAGGCCAGCTTCGCTTTTACCACGCCCAGCGCGGTGGTGGATGGTAGCGTCACCGTAAGCGACCCTTCAGCCACGCCGGTCAGCGCCATTAGCGGCATCTCTCCCGAGGGCGTCATCTCCCAGACCTACTTCTTTGAGCGTTGGGTTAAGTTTGACGCCTGCGGGGAGTACCAGGTGGACAACACCGCCACCTTCACCACCAACACCACCCAGACTCAAGGCTCCGCCTCGGCCTCCCTTAACGTTAGCGTTCCCTGCGCCGGAAGCTGTACCCTTACCCAGGGCTATTGGAAGACCCATTCCACCTACGGTCCCGCCCCCTACGACAACACCTGGGCCAAGATAGGCGAGGGCACACCCTTCTTCCTGTCCGGCCAAAGCTATTACCAGGTTCTTTGGACCTCTCCCAAGGGGAACGCCTACTACATCCTGGCCCACCAGTACATCGCCGCCAAGCTGAACATCCTCAACGGGGCCTCCACCACCCTTGCTGTGGATGCGGCTATGGCCTGGGCGGAAAGCTTCTTCAACAGTTACAAGCCGAGCGATTCCCTGGACAAGGCCACCTCCAACCAGGCCAAGGGCTACGCCGCTACCCTGGATAGCTACAACAACGGCCTCATAGGCCCTGGTCATTGCTCGGAGTAAAACCTTCCCCCCGGAGAGCTAAAAGCTCTCCGGGGAGCTAAAGGAGGTAGCATGAAAAGAATCCCTTGGCTCCTGCTTCTCACCCTCGTAGCCTGCTCGGCTCCTCAAGGCATCAAGACCACGGGGAAGTTGCGCATTCAAAGCATCCAGCCCGACGTGGTGTCCGGGTGTACCGTGCGGGCAGGGGACTGGATGGCCCTTAAGGGCAACACCTTCGGCACACAAGCGGAGTGGGATGCCGGTACCAACCATGCCCTATTCCCCCCGGATCCGGGTTTGCCCGCGGAAAACCCCGAGATCACCCAGGCCCAGAATCCCGCCACCTTGATGTTCCGCGTGCCGCTAGGAGCCCAAAGCGGCCTTCTGCGGATCCACGTGGAAGGGGTAGGGGATGCGGAAATCCCCATCGCGGTGGAACAAGTAGCCCCCCAGGTGGCGGTGCCGGGCTGCGAGGTCCCTGCCCCACCCCAAAACCCCGAGTAACGAGATCCTGGCTAAGCCCCCCTGTCCTGGCAGGGGGGTTTCACTTGAGGTGGCTTAGGAACTCCTCCCGGGTCTTCCCACTTTCCCGGAAAACCCCCAGCATGGCACTGGTGGTGGTGCGGGAGTGCTGCTTTTCCACCCCCCGCATCATCATGCAGAGGTGAACCCCCTCCACCACCACGCCCACGCCCTGGGGCTCTAAGACCTCCTGGATGGCCTCGGCGATCTGCACCGCTAGGCGCTCTTGCACCTGAAGCCTCCTGGCGAACATGTCCACGATGCGGGCGAACTTGGAAAGCCCTAGGATCTTCCCGTTGGGAATGTAGCCGATGTGCACCTGGCCAAAGAAGGGCAAGAGATGGTGCTCGCACATGGAGTAGAACTCTATGCCCTTCACCACCACCATCTCGCTTCCCTCGGCGGGAAATACGGCTTCGTTCACGATAGCCTTCAGATCCTGCCGGTAACCCCGGGTGAGGAAGGCCCAGGCCTTGGCCACCCGCTCAGGGGTTTTAACGAGACCTTGACGGGAAGGGTCCTCACCGATCACCTGGAGCCACTCCGCAGCAAGGCGCTGCAAGCGCTCCAAATCCATTTCCGTTTCAAAGGCCAGGCCGGTTTCCTCTATCTCCACCATCTTGCGTTCCATCTTGTCACCCTGACTCCCTAGCCTATGTAGCCCCGGGCTCACTCGGGGGAGAGAAAACCCTCCTCCACCAAGGGGAGGGCCTCCTCCGGGCCCAGGGGAAAACCTTGGGAGGCCCGCCTCAGGACCTCGAGGACCTCCTTTCGGCTGCGCTTCAGGCGAAGGTGCAGTTCGCTAAAGGGGTTCAGGGCATCCTGGCCCCGCAGGGTGAGGCGGTAGCGCCTCGGAAGGTCCACGGGGGAAAGCCCCTGGCGGTAGCGCTCGGCCAGCGCCCGATACCGGGGGGCGTTTCCCGGAGGCTCCGCCGCCCCTTTGATGCGAGCCGGGACCCCCACGGCCAGCTTCCCTTCGGGAACCTCCATTCCGGGAGGGACCACCGCCCCTGCCCCCACCACGGCATTCTTCCCCACCCTGGCCCCGTTCAACACCACCGCCCCCATACCGATCAGGGCTCCTTCCTCCACCACCGCCCCATGGACCACCGCCCGGTGGCCCACGGTCACCTCCGGGCCCAAAAGGCAGGGGAAACCCGGATCGGCATGGAGAACCGCCCCATCCTGGACGTTGCTCCCCGGGCCCACCACCACCCGCTCCAAGTCCCCTCGGACCACGGCGGCGAACCAGATGGAAGCCCCCTCCCCCACCTCCACCTCCCCCACCACATAGGCCCCGGGAGCGATGAAGGCGGTGGGGTGCACCTTGGGAAGCTTGTCCTCAAAGCGGTAAACGCTCAAGGGCCACCTCCAAAAGGCGCAGGTCCTCGGGGAAAGAGAGGAGGGACCTGGCTTCTTCGGGGCTAAACCATCCCAGCCCGCTCATCCCCTTTTCCAGGCGGGGCTCCCCCTCCCCCCGCATGAGAAACCAGTGTATTTCCCGCTCCACCCCCTTGGGGTTCACGTACCGGGTGGGGAAAAGGGGAGCGAGGACCTCGGCCCTGATCCCGGTTTCCTCCAGGACCTCCCGCACCGCCGCCTCCTCCAAGGACTCCCCCGGCTCCAAATGCCCTTTGGGGAAGACCCAGAAGCCCATGCGGTCCCGCAGGAGAAGCACCTCTCCCTTCTCGTTGAAGACCACACCCCCCGC
>NZ_CALLUR010000149.1:0-5992 GCF_938010445.1 uncultured Thermus sp. | reverse complement strand
CAAAAGGGCCTTGCCGCTTTCCAGGAGGACCAGGAAGCGGGTACGGTCCTCCTCGGAAAGGAGGACCGGGGCCCTATGCGGGCCCACCTTGGGGTCCTGGTCCAGCCTCTCCTTTTGCAGGAGGGCCTTGGCGGCTTCCAGAGCTTCCTCGCGGGTTTTGTAGAGGCTATAGGGGTTTACCTTGAAAAGGAGGTCATAGCCCCGGGGCCCCTGGACCAGCCAGGCCAGGTGGAGTTCATAAAAGGGTTGTTTTTGCCATTCAGGGTACATGCCGCCTCATTTTAGGCCAAGGGGGTCCTTTGGGTTGGGATCGTGAGTCCACCCCTTGCCCAAAAGCCTCCCCGGGTATACCCTGAGCCCGGTATGGCGCTTACGGAAGAAGGGGTCCTCGAGGCCCTGCGCACGGTGATGGACCCCGAGCTGGGGAAAGACCTGGTCTCCTTGGGCATGGTGGGAGAAATACGGCTAGAGGGAAGCCGGGTGGACCTCCTTATCCACCTCACCACCCCCGCCTGCCCCCTAAAGGGCCAGATTGAGGCGGATATCCACAAGGCCCTAGCCCCTTTGGGAGTGGAGGAGGTGCGGGTGCGCTTTGGCGGAGGGGTAAGGCCCCCCGAGCAGTACCCCATCCCCGGGGTGAAGCACGTGGTGGCGGTGGGCTCGGGCAAGGGCGGGGTAGGCAAGAGCACCGTGGCCGCTAACCTGGCCCTGGCCCTTCTCCAGGAGGGGGCCAGGGTGGGGCTTTTGGATGCCGACCTCTACGGGCCCAGCCAGGCCAAGATGTTCGGCCTGGAGGGGGAGAGGCTTAAGGTGGACCAAAACCGCAAGATTCTGCCCCTCGAGGCCTTTGGCCTCAAGGTCCTCTCCATCGCCAACATCGTTCCCCCGGGCCAGGCCATGATCTGGCGGGGGCCCATCCTCCACGGCACCATCAAGCAGTTCCTGGAGGACGTGAACTGGGGGGAGCTGGACTACTTGGTGGTGGACCTTCCCCCTGGAACCGGGGATGTGCAGCTGAGCCTGGCCCAGCTCACCCAGGTTTCCGGTGGGGTGATCGTAACCACCCCGCAGGAGGTGGCCCTTATAGATGCGGAAAGGGCCGCGGACATGTTTAGGAAGGTGCAGGTGCCCGTCCTGGGGGTGGTGGAGAACATGAGCCACTTCCTCTGCCCCCATTGCGGCAAGCCCACCCCCATCTTTGGGGAAGGCGGGGGCAGGCGGCTGGCGGAGAAGCTCAAGACCCGCTTCCTGGGGGAGATTCCCCTTACCATGCCCCTGCGGGAAAGCGGGGATCGGGGAAGGCCCATCCTGGTGGAGGATCCGGAGGGCCTCGAGGCGGAGGCCTTCAGGAGGGCGGCCCGGGAGCTGGCCGCCTCCTTGAGCGTGCAGGCCTTTATCGCCCTGCCCATGGCTTAAGATGGCCTTAGTCCTGGAGGGCACCAAGGAGCGGGTACTAGACCTCTTGAGGCTCAGGCCCCACACGGCCAAGGAGGTGGCGGAGGCTTTGGGGGTGAGCCGGGTGGCCGCCTTAAAGCACCTCCGGGACCTCGAGGCCCGGGGCCTGGTGCGCTCGGAGGTGAGGAAGTGCCTGGGCCGAGGCCGGCCCTACCGCCTTTATGTGGCCCAAGACAGGGAGGCCCCCTACGCCGCCCTGTGCGGGGATGTGCTTAAAGGGGTGGAAAGGGTTCTGGGCCGGGAGGGGGTGGTGCGCCTTCTTTTGGAAAGGAACCGGAGGCTGTTTGCCCCCCTGAATCTGGAGGCCCTGCCCTTACGGGATCGGCTTACCCGCCTGGCCCAGTTCCTTCGGGAGCAGGGCTACGAGGCGGAGGTGTTGGAGCACGAGGGGAAGCTCTACCTCTGCCAGAAGCGTTGCCCCAAGCTGGCCCTTTCCCGGGAGCACGAGGCCCTTTGCCAAAGTGAGCTTCTCGCCTACCAGGAGTTACTGGGCCTGCCCCTGATGCGGGAGGAGAGGTTGGCGGAGGGGGGGAACTGTTGCCGTTACCGGGTAGAATAGCGGGGTGTGGGTTTACCGCCTCAAGGGCACGGCGGCGGAGCTGGACCCCCTGGTCCCGGAACTCTTCCATCGGGGGGCTCGGGGCCTCGAGGAGCGGGAGGGGGAGGTATGGGCCTATTTCCCCGCTCCCGTGGACCTTCCCTTTGGGGGGGTGTGGGAGGAGCTCCCCGACGAGGATTGGCTTGCTGCCTGGCGCCGGGACCTTAGGCCGGTAAGGGCGGGGCCCTTTTGGGTCTTGGCCCCTTGGCATTCCCTGGAGGGCCAAGGCATCCCCTTGGTGATAGAGCCGGGAATGGCCTTCGGCACCGGGCACCACGAGACCACCCGTCTGGCCCTTTCCGCCTTGGCCCGCCATTTGCGCCCTGGGGAGAAGGTGCTGGATTTGGGCACGGGCTCGGGCATCCTGGCCATCGCCGCCGCGAAGCTGGGTGGGGAAGCCTTGGGGGTGGACATTGACGAGGCCGTCCTCCCCCAGGCGGAGGAAAACGCCAGGAGGAACGGGGTTAGGGTGCGCTTCCTCCAGGGAAGCCTGGAGGAAGCCCTACCCTATGGCCCTTTTGACCTTTTGGTGGCCAACCTGTTTGCGGAGCTTCACCAGGAGCTGGCCCCCCGGTACCGCCAGGCCCTGGCCCCTGGGGGAAGGCTTCTCCTCACGGGGATCCTGGCGGAAAAGGCCTCCTGGGTGAAGGAGGCCATGGCGAAGGCGGGACCCACCTTTCTGGAAGAGGAGAGGGAGGGGGAGTGGGTCCTCTTGGCCTACAGGGGGTAAGGCATGCGCCCGCACCGCGCCTATAGCCCAGGCCTTACCGGGGTGCTCTCCTTGAGGGAAAGCCGGCACCTCCTCGAGGTCCTAAGGGCCCAGGTGGGGGACCGGTTCACCGTCTTTGATGCCGAACGGGAGGCCTTGGCGGAGGTGGTGGAGCTGGGCCCCCCGGTGCGCTACCGCATCCTGGAGGAGCGCCGCCCCGAAAGGGAGGTGGGGGTGGAGGTGGCCCTTTACCCCGCCCTCCTCAAGGGCGATAAGCTTTCCGAGGTGGTGCGCGCGGCCACGGAGCTAGGGGCCACCCGCATCCAGCCTCTTATCACCCGGCATAGCGTGCCCAAGGAGATGGGGGAGGGAAAGCTAAGGAGGCTTCAGGCCATCGCCGTGGAGGCGGCCAAACAGTCAGGAAGGCTTAGGGTGCCCGAGGTGCTGCCGCCCATTCCCCTAGGTTCCGTCCCTCCGGTGGAACAGGGTATGGTGGCCCATCTGGGAGCCAGAAGCCGGGTGCGGGAGGTGTTGGACCTTGGGAAACCCCTGGCCTTGGCCGTGGGGCCGGAAGGGGGGTTTGCTGAGGAGGAGGTGGAGTTTCTTCAGGAAAGGGGCTTTACTCCCGTTTCCCTGGGCCGCAGGATTCTGCGGGCGGAAACCGCGGCCATCGCCCTCCTCGCCCTTTGCACGGCGGGGGAGGGGAGATGAGGCTAGGGTGGCTCTTGGGGGTTCTTCTCCTCCTGGCGGGGTGCCGCTACACCTTTTTGCCCCTGGACCCCGGGAGGCCGCTTTCTCCGGAACGGCCCTTTTTGGTGGCCCGTCTGGAGAAAGGTGCGGGCGAGGCCCACGTGGCCCTTCGTGTAGAGCGCCTTCCCCGGCCAGGCTACCTTCACCTTAAGTGGTTCCGGGAGGAGGCTTTGCTCCAGGAGAAGGTTCTTTTCCTGGAGGGGCCGGGCCTTTATGGGGTTGCCTTTCCCTTAGGGGAGGGGTACCACCGCCTGGTGGGGCTTTGGGAAGGCGGGGTGCTCTTCCAGCTGGACCTGGGAACCCCCAGCCTACCGGACCCCGATCAGGAGGAGGAAAAGGGGAATCGTTAGGAAGGATAAAAAGGTGGAAACCACCACGCTCCTCGCCACCCGGTTGGCCTCGCTGCCGAACTCCCGGGTGAGGAGAAAGGCGTTCACCGCCACTGGGGTGGCGGACTGCAACACCAGGACCTGATGTTCCAGGCGGGGAAGTCCGAGGGCGAGCCCGACGCCATAGGCCAGGAAGGGTGCCAAAAGGAGCCTGAGGAAGCTGGTTAGGCCCTCAAAGGCCCCGATGGCAAAACGGGTTTGGCCCATTTGCATTCCCAGGGTCAGGAGCAGGACGGGGATCGCGGCCTGGCCCATGAGGCGCACCCCTTCGTCCAAGCGGAAGGGGAGGCTAATCCCCAAGGCTTTTAGCATCAGGCCCAGGAAAAGGGCGTGGAAAAGGGGTAGGCGTAGGGTGAAAAGAAGCCCCTCCCTAAGGCTTCCGCCCCGGATAAAGGCCGGTCCCAACCCGAACATCACCACGCTGGAGAGGATGAAGTAGACCACGGCCCGCCTTAAGCCCTCCTCCCCTAGGGCGAAATAGACCAGGGAGAGGCCCATGTTGCCGGAGTTGGGGAAGAGGCTGCCCACCAAAAGCCCCTTGGTGACGCCGGGGGAGAGGCGGAGGAGCTTTCCCGCTCCCTGGATGGCCAGAAAGAGGAGAAAGTAGGTAAGGCTAAAGCCTAGGGTCAGTCCCCAAAGGCCTTCCCGGGAGTACTCCGCCCGGTACATGGCGTCAAAGATGAGGGCCGGCACCAGGAGGTACAGGGTAAGCCGGCTTAGGGTGGTGAGGTCCATGGGGATGCGCTTGCCCAACAGGTAACCGGCCAAAACCACCAAGGCCACGGGGAGCACGGTGTTGAGGAGAGCCTGCATGTGGGGCATTCTAAAGGCATGGGATACCTGGCTCTTTCCCAGGCCCTAAGGAAGGTCCTCCTCCGGGGAGGGGTGGCCCCCAGGCGCCAGGTTCTAACCCTTCCCCAGGGGCAGTTTCTGGTGATGCCCGCCGCCGACCGGGAGGTGGCCCTTTGCAAGCTGGTTACGGTGGAGGCTTCCCCAAGGGAAGAGGATGGGCCTCAGCGCCGGCCTTCGGTGCAGGCGGAGGTCTGGGCCAAGAGGCTGGATACCGGGGAGGTCTTCCACCTGCCGGGAGAGGAGATCACGAAAAGGCGCACGGCCGCCCTTTCCCTTTTGGCGGCTAGGCTTCTTGCGCCCAGGCAAGAGGGGGCGCTTGTATTGCTGGGGCCGGGAGCGCAGGGGGAAGCCCACCTCGAGGCCTTCGCCGAAGGTCTTCGCCTGACCAGGGTCTTTGTGCGGGGAAGGAGTCGGGACAGGTTGGCAGCTTTTATGCGGAAGGTCCGAGAGATAGGCCTTCCTGTTGAGGAATGGTTGGGCGAGGAAGTGCCCGAGGAGGTGGCCTTCATCGTCACCGCTACCCCCAGTCCCACCCCGGTGCTACCGGAAAGGGTACCGGAGGGCGCCTTCATCGCCGCCGTGGGCAGTTTCCGCCCGGAGATGCAGGAGGTCCCCCGGGCCCTGGTGGAAAGGGCTGCCGTCTACTGCGACACGGAGGACGCCCTCGTGGAGGCGGGGGAACTTCAGGGCCTTTCTAAACCCGTGGTCACCTTAAGGGAAGCCCTCTTGGGCAAGCGGGCGGAAGGGGATCCCGTGCTGTTTAAGAGCGTGGGCCACGCCCTTTTTGACCTGGCTGCGGTGCGGCACCTCCTGGGCTTGGACTAAAGGCGAACCACGATCTTTCCGGTATGCCCCCGGTCTATGAGGGCCTGGAAGGCGGCCTCAGCCTTCTTGGGCAAGCGCATGGCATTTTTCTAGCCGTGCTTCGCCCTCCTTTGGCCGGGGTGGAAGCCAGGAAAAGACCTGGGAGAGACACCCCTCTCGGTGGAGCTTGGCGACTACACCTCCAGGAGAAGGAGTGGGATGGGAGGAAGGGGCAGGTTTTCCTCCCAAAGCGGTGGCCCTTGCTTTTTTCCCCTCCAGGGTTTAGGCTGCCCCTAGGGCCCGCTAGGGCCTTAAAGCCAGGTCCGTTGCCCTGGTGCCTGGGCGCGTAGTCCAGGCTTAAAGTGGGGAAGTCCGGTGCAAGTCCGGCGCTGTCCCGCAACGGTAACCGGTCCTCCTACGTGCCTGTCTATGTAG
>NZ_CALLUR010000148.1:0-2968 GCF_938010445.1 uncultured Thermus sp. | reverse complement strand
GAAAGTCTAGGTGAGAAACCGGATATGGGCCAGCTGGCTTCGCCGCTTGATCCCTGCCTTTTGAAACACGGCCGAGAGATGGGCCTTGACCGTGCGCTCCGAGATCCCCAGCTCCTTGGCGATCTCCTTATTGCTGAGGCCTAAGGCGGCTAGGGCCGCCACCTCCCTTTCCCGAGGGGAAAGTTGCGGGGTGGGCTCCCCCACCAAGGTGGCCACCACCCGCCTTTCCGCCCAGACCTCGCCCTCGGCCACCTTCCGCAAGGCCTGGGCCAGGACCTCGAGGCCCTGTTCCGGGTAAAGGTAACCCTTATAGCCCAGTTTGAGGGCCTCCGCCGCCTGTTCCCGGCTCCTGAGTAGAACCAGGGAAGGGAGAGGCGGGGGCGGGGGAATCTCCCAGCCGGCTTCCACCAGGCCCACCTGGGCCGCCAAGGGGTGGTCCACCACCTGGAATTCCCGGGCCTGAAGGGCTTCGGCCAGAGCCTCCCGTTGGCTAGCCAGGGTAAGGTCAATCCAGACCCGGACCATACTTGGGTCTCATTTTACCCCTGGTGCCCTAAAGGACTCTAAAGCGGGATGTTGTCGTGCTTCTTAAAGGGCCGCTCTTCCTTCTTCTCCCAAAGCATCCTCAGGTGCTGGTAGAGGAGGCGCCGGGTTTGGGCGGGATCTATGACGTCATCTATGTAGCCCCTTCCTGCGGCCACCCAGGGGTTGTCAAAGGCCTGGCGGTATTCTTCAATCTTCCGCCGGCGGGTTTCCTCGGGGTTGGGGGAGGATTGGATCTCCTTGCGGTAGATGATGTTGGCGGCTCCTTCGGCCCCCATCACCGCCACCGCCGCCGTGGGCCAGGCCAGGACCACGTCCGCCCCCATGTCCTTGGAGTTCATGGCCAGATAGGCTCCGCCGTAGGCCTTGCGGGCGATGAGGGTGATCTTGGGTACCGTGGCCTCGGCGTAGGCGAAGAGCATCTTGGCCCCGTGGCGGATGATGCCCCCGTGCTCCTGGGCTACCCCAGGTAGGAAGCCGGTCACGTCCACCAGGGTGAGGATGGGGATGTTGAAGGCATCCATGGTACGTATGAAGCGGGCGGCCTTGTCGGAGGCATTGATATCCAGGGCTCCCGCCATAAAGCGGGGGTTGTTGGCCACGATCCCCACGGGATACCCTCCCAGGCGGCCCAGGCCCACGATGATGTTCCGGGCAAAGCCGGGCTGGATCTCCAGAAACTCCCCGTCATCCAGCAGGGTTCTGATGACCTGGTGCATGTTGTAGGGCCTTTTCCCATCGGGGTGGACGATGTCTAAAAGCTCGGGGGTGGGGCGGAAGGGGTCGTCTTGGGGTTCCACCACGGGGGGTTTCTCGCGGCTGTTTTGCGGCAAGTAGGAGAGAAGCTTTTTGATGAGGTCCAGGACCTCCTGGTCGTTTTGCCCCTCGAGGTGGGCCACCCCGCTCTTTTCCATGTGCACATCCGCCCCCCCCAGCGCCTCAAAGCTCACCTCCTCCCGGGTCACGCTCTTGATGACCTCGGGGCCGGTGATGAACATGTAGCTGGTTCCCCGGCTCATGAGGATGAAATCGGTCATGGCTGGGCTATACACCGCCCCCCCGGCGCAAGGGCCCAGGATGGCAGAGATCTGGGGCACCACCCCGGAGTAGATGGCGTTGCGGTAGAAGACCTCCCCGTAGCCGGAAAGGCTATCCACCCCCTCCTGGATGCGGGCCCCAGCGGAGTCGTTGAGTCCGATGATGGGAGCCCCCACCTTGGCCGCTAGGTCCATTAGGCTGGCAATCTTACGCCCATGCATCTTGCCCAAGGAGCCCCCTAGGACGGTGAAGTCCTGGCTGAAGACGAAGACCAAGCGGCCGCCGATGGTGCCATACCCGGTTACCACCCCATCGGCAGGGGCCTCAACACCTTCCATGAGCCCGGTTTCCAGGTGCTCGGCGAAGGGCATGAGTTCCACGAAACTCCCCGGGTCCAGAAGGTAGTCTATGCGTTCTCGGGCCGTGAGCTTCCCCTGCTGGTGCTGCTTTTTAATGCGTTCCTCTCCGCCACCCAGAAGGATTTTTTTCCGCCTCTCCTCCAGCTCGGCCAAGAGCTCGTCCAGGATAAGTTTGGCGTTATCGGCCATACTGGCCGCATGATATACTAAGAAGCCGGGTTTGCTCCTGCCATAACGGGCCCGGCGGAGGAGGTGACGAGGAATGAGGCGTTGGTTGAGCCTGGTCTTCCTGTTGGTGGTCGTCCTATTGGTAGCCTGGGCTGGTTACCAGGGCTACGCCCGCCTCCGGGCCCTCGAGGGCCAGGTGACTGCCCTGGCCAACCGGGTCCAGGTCCAGGAACAAGCCCTGAAAGCCTTGGGGGAGCGGGTGGGTAAGCTGGAGGAGGAGGTCTTCAAGGCTCCGGCCCCGCCTCTTTCCCTGCCCGAGGTGCCGGGTGCGCCCAGCGCCCCCGCTTGGCCCTACGCCCTTGGGGTGGTGGTGGTAGCGGTGCTCCTTTTCTTCTTGTTGCAGCTCCTCAGGGGTAACCGGGGGAAGAAGGAGGGTGAGGCTCGGGAGACCCCACCTCCCCAGGAGAACCTGGAGGCGGCGCGCATGGAGGAAGAAGGGGCGCCCCCTCGGGGTGACCAGGGGGAGGGATCCCGGTAGGGTTTTGCCAAAGGGAAAAGCGGGCGGGAAATGCCCGCCCGCTTGGCCTTTCCCTCAGTCCTTCAGCTTTTTCACCGCCTCAATCAGGGCCGGAAGCACCTGGTGCACATCCCCCACGATCCCGTAGTCCGCGTGCTTGAAGATGGGGGCCTCGGGGTCCTTGTTCACGGCCACAATGTATTTGCTCTTATTCATTCCCGCCAGGTGCTGCACCGCTCCGGAAACCCCGAGGGCAATGTAGAGGGTAGGTTGGACGGTTTTCCCCGTCTGGCCCACCTGCTCCCCATAGGGCCGCCAGCCGGCATCCACCACCGCCCGAGTA